>WTAW01000193.1 GCA_013139435.1 Candidatus Aminicenantota bacterium
TATCGGAGGATTGCTGCTGGCCACATTTTTAACATTGATATTGATCCCACTTGCTTATGAGCTGGCTGAAAGCCGGAAAAGTGAAATGGATCATTCACAAGTCGAAGATCACTCAGATGAATAATTCCTTCAGGCCATAAGCATGAAAATATTTATAGAGCGCCCCATTGCCACTGCCATGGCCTTTCTGGCCATGACAGTGCTGGGTGTGTATTCATTCCTGAATATCCCCATCGAGATGCCGGTCACCAAAGAACAGTTCCCAATGGTGTATATCGACACGCCATGGCCTGGTATGCCCCCGGAGATCATCCAAACTCAGTTGACATCTCCACTCGAGGAAAAGGTCTCCACTGTCAAAGGCGTGAGAAAGATCGAGTCATCCTCAAAGATCGGGAACTCCCGGATCACTCTTGAGTTCGATCCCAAGATCAATATGGAGTTTGCACAGCTTGCCCTTCGAGAGAAGATCGCAGAGCTCAAAGATGAATTGCCCTATGGAATACGTCCCTATATCACTCCATACATTCCCGAAGATTTCAGCGAGGAGCCTTTTCTGAGATACACCATATCCGGAGATTACTCCCTCCAGAAATTGCGAGAAATGGTCAAGGATAGGCTTGAAAACACGATCGGAGCTGTCAAGGGTGTTGCCGGTGTGGATATTTGGGGTGGCTCCGATCCAGAGATCAAGATCATGCTCATCGAGAATAAAATCAAATCCTTGAACATCCAGCCATTTTTAATTTCCAGCCGAATCCAAGAGAGGACAAAGATCTATCCGGCTGGAACGGCCATGAAGGGCGCGCAAGAACTCCTGTTCAAAGTGTCGAATCCCATAAAAAGCTTGAGGGAAATGGGAGAGATCGTGATCACAAAGTCCGGAGACAATCCTATCAGACTCAAGGATATCGCCGTCTTGGTCCCATCTTACGGCGACATCCGGCACATCCACCGGATCAACGGACAGCCCACGATCAGCATGACCATTCACAAAGAGAAAGGATTGAGTACACTCAGAGTAAGCCGGGATGTGAAGCAGCGGTTGGAGGAGGTTAAGAAAGAACTGCCGCCGGATTTTATATTCAGGGCTGTGAACGACGAAAGCGATGAGATCCAAAAACATCTTAAGGAACTCTACATACTCGTGGGAATAATTGTTGTAGTGATCTTTATCCTGATCTACATGGTGTTGCGGAGCATCAAACCTTCGCTTCTGGTCCTTTCATCCATCGCCTTTTCAGTTCTGCTGACATTCAATCTGGTTTACTTCACCAAAACGTCGCTGAACATGCTGACACTGGGAGGTCTAGCCCTGGGATTCGGCCTGTTTGTGGATAATTCCATTGTGGTTTTTGAAAACATCTTGCGTATCAGAGAGGAAGGGACTTCAGCTGTCCAAGCAGCGATTCAAGGATCCAAGGAAGTTTTTCTTCCCGTGTTTGCATCCACACTGACAACGATGAGCGTTTTCTTCTCCATCGCGTATTTCCAGGGCCGGTTGAAACTGGTTTATCTCCCCTTGGCCATCGTGATCAGCTCTGCCCTGGCCGCATCCTTGCTGGTCTCTTTTTCTGTGATTCCTGCTTTATCACCAAGACTCCTCAAAAGCCCTAAAAAGAGAAGAAAGGAAAAGTATCGCGATCTCTACGCCAAGGCTTTGAAATTTCTGATCAAGCATCCTGTGGAAATTTTGCTGATCGTCGCCGCCATTTTTTTCGGTTCATACAAATGGTTCCGGTCCGAGGTCACGCTCGGTGAGTTTTTTGCCTGGTACTCCAAGGAAAAGCTGCGCGTGTATGTGGGGATGCCGGCCGGAACAGACATCGAGAGGACCGATATCGTGATGAGACAGTTCGAGGAGAAAGTCATCGAGAAGAATTATGAAAAGGAGCTCAATACGAGTGTGATGTCCGAGCGTGGTTTTATGGAGGTGAGCTTCCCATCGGAGATCGAGATGTCCTACAGGCCCTATCTTTTAAAAGAGGAATTGATCCAACTGGCTACAAACTTTGCGGGGATCAACGTCTCTATCTCGGGTTTCGATCCTCAGGGATACTACTCCGGTTTCGGAGGAGGACCCATGTATGATTCACGCATAAAGTTTTTTGGGTACAACCTGAAAAAATTACGTGATATCACATCCAATCTGGAAAAGACGCTCAAGCGCAATCCTCGCATCAAGGATGTGAAGATCATCTCATCGCGCGGATGGTGGTTCAGGGGAGAGTCCTTTGAGTATGTGGCCAAGCTGGATAAAGAGTCTTTACGGAAATACGATATCGATCCGCTCTATCTTTACTATCAGATCGCGGCCATGCTCAGCGGCCGCGTGATACGCCCGATCAAGGTCAATATTGGGGGGAAGGAGCTGGAATTTTATATTAAGTTTCCCGATGCCGAAGAAATGGACATCAAAGAGATACAGGATGTGCTCATCCTGACGCGAAAAGGCGAGTATCTCCGTTTGGGAGAGGTCTCCAGCATGGAGGAAAAGCCCATCGCGGGCTCTATCGACCGTGAAGATCAACAGTTTCAGCAGACAGTGATGTGGGAATTCCGGGGCCCCACAAAGGCCGCAGAAAAGTATAGAGAGGCTGTTTTTGCCAGGCTCGATCTGCCTCCAGGATTTTCGGCGAGTATGGAAGACACCTGGTTTCTCACCGAAGAGGAAAAGGGACAGATCAAATTTGCCATTCTTTTTTCCCTCATTGTCATTTTTATGATCCTGGCCTCACTGTATGAATCCATCATCCAGCCATTTTTCATCCTTTTTGCCGTGCCTCTGGCGTTGATCGGTGTTTTTGTGGCTTTTGTGCTTGCGGATTTTGCCTTCGATTCCTCTGCGTATATCGGGGTGATCTTACTGGGAGGAATTGTCGTCAACAACTCGATTTTACTCGTGGACCACATCAATATAAAACGGCGGAAGGGTCTTCCTATTCTGGATGCGGTGATCCAAGGAGCGAGAGAGAGGATCCGGCCTATCTTCATGACAACAGGCACGACTGTTCTAGGGATGCTCCCCTTGGTCTTGATCCAGGTTGAGGCCGGGCGACGCCAGATCTGGGCCTCCCTGGCTCTTTCTGCCGTGGGTGGGCTTATCAGCTCGACCATCTTCATCCTGATCACCATCCCCATTTTTTACTATTACGGGGATGGCATCCGAAACTTTACTTCAAGAAAGATCACAGAACTCAAAGAAGCCTGGAAAGCCTATTAAAAATCTGATATAAAATCTTTGCCTTCGGAGGTGAATCAAATGACCTACTCTCTTTCAGATTTCCGGGATAAAATTCAGGCCTTTCCAAGAGTCGATCTCATTCATCTGCCGACACCCATTCAGAAATTAGAGAACCTGTCTAAAGAGTTGGGCGGGCCGGATATCTACATGAAACGCGATGACTTGACAGGATTGGCCTTTGGGGGTAATAAATCGCGTAAGCTTGAGTTCATCATTCCCGATGTTCTTGAAAAAGGGGCGGATGTCATCATCACATGGGCGAGTTTGCAGTCGAACTGGTGTCTTCAGACAGCTGCGGCTGCCAGAAGATTTGGTCTCACTCCTGTATTAGTGTTGTTCAAGACCTATGATCTCCCGGAGGAATATGATGGGAACCTGTTGCTCGATTTTATCCTCAAAGCTGACATTAAGATCAGAGAGGCGGAAGTGGGGAGGGTCGTCAGGC
>WTAW01000235.1 GCA_013139435.1 Candidatus Aminicenantota bacterium
ATCTCCATTCCCAACGAGAGACTTCTCGAGACCGTTAACCTGGACACATCGATCCAGGATGCCTTTAAGATGGCAGATGACATCCTGCGGCAGGCTGTTCAGGGTATTTCCGACCTGATCACACGACCGGGAGTCATCAACCTCGATTTTGCAGACGTCAAATCCATCATGAAAGGGATGGGGATGGCATTCATGGGAACGGGAATCGCCTCTGGAGAGAGCAGGGCTGTCGATGCCGCACACAAAGCCATATCCAGTCCGCTTCTCATTGACACGTCCATCGAAGGGGCTCACGGAGTTCTCATCAACATCACGGGTGGAAAAGATATCACTCTGCATGAGGTGTCCAAGGCATCAGAATTGATCCACGGCATGGCACATCCAGAGGCCAACATCATATTCGGCACCGTGATCGAAGAGAGCATGAAAGAGATGGTCAAAGTGACGGTTATCGCAACAGGTTTCGAACCTAAACCAACCATGGATGCCGTGACACCGCCAGAGTTCCAGCCTCAAAGGGAACAGACTCCTCCCCCGTTCCAAGTCCATCAGGAAACGCCACCCTACATATTCGAACCTAGGGGGAGTGAATCCCTCTGGCAGAGGCCAGCCTGGGAAAAGAAGTGGGAGCCATATGAAACCCCGTCATTTATTCGGAGAAACAAGCGCGCATCGGTGAGGAAAAGTCTTAATGATATTAGCTGATTGTGTCGTTTCCCGCTGTAACCAGTTGTTGACATGCAGGGATCCGATTCCCAAACGGAAAGACGACCTCAAGGACGGGATTGTAATGTCAGAAAAAAACGGGGAGGCGTAAAACGTTGGGCGTGAGGCGAAAGGGGTTTTCCAATCAATCCATCCATTTGGTGTTATACTCCTCACGCCTTGCGGTTTACGCCTCCCAATAGATATGAATTACACCTAAAGTTTTATCCCGCACGTCATTAGCAATCTCGTACTCGCTCTTTCGATCAACGGGGAGATAAATGGCTAGTGAGAGTTTAGCTCCTTGATGAGCAGCCTACGGAAATAGACCTTATTGCCCTTTCCCCAGCTGGAACCGCCATGGACCTGGATCCCGAAAAAACCCTCACGGGGAACTCTGTATCCATTTTCGACTGAAGTATCGGAAAAGTCCACGACTTTTGTGTCGTTGATCCACGCCTGGATCCGGGGTGGTTGACCCTGGATCCGAGCCTGGACAGTGTTGAATGCGTCGTTTCTCCACAGGTCTTTGCCTCCAGGATTGTGGACAAGAAAATCGCCGCCTCCCGGGCAATAGATCGCACCCACTTCCCCTTCGGGCCTGTAATCGATGGTCACCTGGTAAGAGAGCACATGAGGTTGGACACGCAGGAATATGCCGGTGTCGATGGGATAATCGGCTTTAACCTCGGCATAGACCTCAAAATCGCTGTATCTCTTTAAGGTTACAAGAAGTCCCCATTTACCTTCGGGAGTCTGACTCGCAACAATCGTTCCATCAACCACTTCCCATATTCCAGAGCTCTCACTGGATTCGGTCAGCTTTCTCCATCCTGTGAGTGTCTCGCCATCAAAGATTGAAGAAAAGCCCTCTAAAGATATTCCTTTCTGCGGAGGAGTTCTCTCTGAACAAAAAACGGTGAACAGCGAAAGAAGGAGAGCTATACAGGCGAGCGATCGTGTCTTCACAAAACTATTCTTCAAGGCTCCCCACCACAGCCTCAACCCCATTGAGGATCTCGCAGGACCTTTTTTCCATTTCTGGAAACGTCGACCACATCCTCTATCGTTAAGCCAGAACCTTTTATGATAAGGGACATGTGTTCCTCCTAATCTATACTATTACGGTTATGATCAGCTCCTCTGTTTTGGCTGCAGCGATCCTTTGCCTCTCTTCTCCCCTTGTTCAGCAAATCCGACGCAAGACCGATGGCCATGATCCTTGCTGTGAGAAAACCGCAGAGGTCTTTATTTTTCAATGCTCCTCCTCTCTCCACTCAGCGAAAAATCTGCGAACGATCTCTTCTGATATTGAATCTGGCAATGAACGGCTAAAAAACATATAAAAGGGAATTTTACTCGAAAGTCAAGCTAAAAAAAACAACACCATGCTTTAGGAGAAAACTGGAGGAATAAAGGAAATCACAAGCTGAGACAGCCTCTATCCCGCAAACAGAGAGGGCAGGGCAGGATGCATTTCCAAATCCGTGATGTCATGAATACTCCATAGCGTTATTGAGTGATCAGATTGTGTGATGGAGAAAACCGTGAGAAGGGCTGGACGGGCATGGTACATCTCCCTAGGGGAGATGTGAGGGAAGCCCGGATCCGAGCGAAGTTTCCTCGCTGGGGAAACTGAGAGTGTTTTCGATATCATATAATCTGATCAATCGGAATGACATCAACGCGGATTTGGGAATGCTTCCGGCTGGATGGGAATCAAGATATGATTTTATTCAAATCAGCTTCGAGCTGTTCCTGAGGGACAAAGCCGACGATCCTGTCGACCTCTTGACCATTTTTGAATATCAACAGCGATGGGATCGCCATGATCTGATAATCCATAGCAATTTTCTGATTCTCGTCCGTGTTGAGTT
>WTAW01000285.1 GCA_013139435.1 Candidatus Aminicenantota bacterium
TGGCCATCAACTTTTTGAACTCCTCGGTGATCGGGTGCCATTCAGGGTTGTAGACTCCTAATCCCGGCCGCAACGGCAGCCAATTCACATCGATGTGCCAGGGATGAGGGTTGTTGTTAAACAACACATGGTGAATGCGGATCCCTTTGGAACCAAAGTAACGTTTCAACCAGTCCAAGCCTTTTCGATTCGCCACAGACGAACACTGCCAGAACACGTCTTTTCCGCAGCGAGCCGCATCCGCCGCATCCCAGAGCGGTTCCTTCTCTGTTAACATATGCTCCCAATTGTGAACTCTCTTCAATTTTTCTTCATCTGTCCAGACATCATAATAGTATTTGTAGAAATTTTTTACGTAGGACTCATCCGTTAACCGTGGTTTCGGTGCAGCCGTGTGCAGGAACTCCGGGTCCTCTTCGAAATACTTCTCAAAAAGCGGGCGTAAATTCAGATATTCATACCATCGAGATCGACGGACGGTCGTCGCTTCCATGATCTCGTTTCCCATCGCTAAGAACACATCCCGGACGTTATTGATTCCATGCTGGTTGAGCTGCGTCCAATCCGGTGTAGAGACCGGTCGCCTGTCGAGCATAGCCGAATGAATCACAACCCGGTCTACGATGATCCCCCTCTTCTCCATCATCTTCACAAAATCATCCATTTGTTCGTTGGCCCTATCCACCATCTCCTGCGGAAACGGCCCAAACGACCCAAGAGGATATCCGCCATCGGGGAGGTCATACCACCAAGCAGGCTCCGGAGCTGGGACGTTGGTCCCCTCTGGTCTTCCAACGATCACTCGCTTTAAAGGATCCCATTCGTTCCAGGAATTCACGATCTTTGCCATTCAAACTGTCTCCTAATCTAAGGTAAAAACATTGAAGTGAAAATTAGACGTATGTCACTTCTGTTTCTATTGAACGTACCCGAGCAAACGAGGCAAGAACAGTGTAATGTCAGGGACATAGCTGATAATGATGGTCGTCAATGCCAAAACCAGAAGGAACGGAAGGAGCGCCTTTATGCTTTCCTCTATGGGAATTTTGCTGATGCCGCACGCCACATAAAGACAAATTCCTACTGGCGGCGTGATCATGCCCAATCCCACATTCGCTTCAACAAGAATGCCAAGATGAATAGGCTCCATACCAAATGAGATAGCGATAGGCACGATGATCGGCAAAAACACAATGATCGCGGGCAAGGCATCCATCACCATTCCGAGCAATAAAAACACGATATTCACGAACAGGACAAACACGATCCAGTTGGGAGCATGCTGTGTGATCGTTTGAGCGATCTCATGCGGGATGCGCTCGAACGTCATGACAAAGGAAAGCATAGAAGCTGTCCCGAGAACAATCAGAACAACGCCCGATAACGAGGCTGTGTGCAGGAGTGCTTTCTTGAGATCTGCCAGCTTGAGCTCCCGGTAGATAAAGAATGACAGACAGAATCCATAGATCACGGCAACCGCTGCCGCTTCGGTAGGTGTAAAGATCCCTCCATAGATCCCTCCAAGGACGATCACGATCATCAACATGGGAAGGATCCCGTCACGAACGATCCGGAGTTTCTCCTTCAAATCAATTTTAGGTGACAGGGGGAGATTGAGTTTTCTCGCGAAAAAAAACACGACTGCCATGAGTGCAATAGCATTGAGAACGGATGGGAGGATTCCGGCAGCAAACAGGCCTCCCACAGAGATATTCGCCACAACGCCGATAATGATGAGATCGATCGATGGGGGCACCAAAGAGGAAGCCCCACCTGCCGAGGCGAAAAGAGCTGTCGAGAAATCAGTGGGATACTTATTTCTTTTCATTTCAGGAAACATCACAGACCCAATGGCCGCTGTTTTAGCGCTTCCTGATCCACATATCGCACCAAAGAAGAAGGTGGATATCGTGACAACAATACCCAGGCCACCACGGATCCGTCCGAAAAACACGAGCGTCAGGTTAACGATCCGCCGGGCAATACCTCCATAAGACATGATCGCACCCGCCAAAATAAAGAAAGGAATGGCCAACAATGTGAAGGAATCCAGGCCCGACATAAATTTCTGGGGAAGAAAAATGAAAAAATCAGGATCAAAAGAAATATATACAAGTCCGGCAAGAGCCGAAACACCGAGAGCTATACCAATGGGGACGGAAAGCAACAATGCTGCAAAGAATACGATGAATATGACTACTCCCATGTTCTTTCCTACGGCACAGGATTATCGACCTTTTCCTTTTTATGGATATCAGACCACCAGTTTCGGAGGACGTAATAGAGCATTAAAACACCGCCCACTATTGCTGAAGAATAAGGCACAGCCATGGACATTTGCGTGCTCGGTGCAACCTGGTTCGCCATACTGACAGTAAATTCCACCGCTTTCCAAACAAATATGACAAGGAATGTCGAGACAACAAAAGCGACAAACGTGCCTATCATTTTCTGTAGGTTTTCCCCGAAACGATTAACAAGAAATCTCAGGGCAAAATGTGATTTTGTTTTGAATGCATAAGCAGAAGCCAAGGCGGCAAGCCACACAAACAAGTACCTCGCCAGCTCTTCAGACCACGCAAGAGAGAGATGAAAGATGTAACGGAAGAGGACTTGGATGAATGTCACTCCGACTATGGCAACCAATATCAAACATAGAGACAATTCTAGCGGCTGCTTCAAAAGCGATTTCGATGTCTTTGCGTTCGGATCTTTATTCATTTTTAGTGTTTATGACCTGTTCGATAATGGCCATCCCACCGACTTTTTCTGCATTGTTCCTATAAACACGTTCCACCTTTTCCCGGAAAGGCCCTTTATCCACTTCGTAGAACTCCAAACCTAAATCTTTAAGTTCGATTAATGCAGATTCTGTAAGAGCATCCATGGCTTCCCGTTCGGCGAAAACCGAAGCTTTTCCCGCCTTCAAGACAGCCTCTTGAACATCAGGGGGAAGTTTATTATAGATTTTTTTGCTGAAGATCAGCGCGATCACTAAAAACATATGATTTGTATAAGAGACATACTTCGTAACTTCGTGGAATTTCTCATAAAGAAGGTCAAAATGATCTGTCTCGGCCCCATCCACAACTCCAGTCTGCAGGGCTGAATAGAGCTCTCCGAATGCCATGGGCGTGGCTTGAGCTCCCAATGCGTTAAAGGATTCAACCAGCATCGGACTGGACATCACTCTGAGCTTTATTCCTTTGAGATCATCGGGACTCAGAACGGGCCTCTTTGAGTTCCAAACATTCCGAATACCCGAGAACCAATAGCCGAGAACCAAACAATTAAGCTTTTCTTCCACGGTCCGGGCCAAATCTTGACCTATGGGCCCATCGATGACGCTGTAACAATGATCGAGGTCCCGGAAAATAAAGGGGAGGTTGAACAACTCAGCCTCAGGAACAGAAGTGGACAAGCCACCCGCAGTGCTGGCGGCATTCGCAGCGATCAATCCCAGTTTCACCATCTGGGTGCCCTCTTCCTCAGAGCCAAGTTGTGAATTCGGAAAGATCTGCACCTCTACAGCGCCCTCTGTCTCAGTTTCAAGGACTTCCTTGAACTTCTCATAGCCTTTTTGGAAGGGATGTTGTTCAGGCCCATTATGAGCCACTTTTAAGACGATTTTTTTCACCTTTTTGCCTGTCACATCAGAGGTTTTTGTGGCATCTTGGCAGGAAACAAAGAGGAATACCAAAGATAAGATGATGGCAAAACTGACGCGAATCTTCATGTTTATTTCGTCATCTCTGGCACGGTTTCCAGTTATTTTATTCACAAAGAGTGCCCATAGATTTTTCGCTAGAGTTTATGATTCTAGTTAAAAACTTAATCTCTTTCAACAAAAAAGTAAAAAATGTATACCATTGTGTTGACAAGTCCATATTTATGTTAATAATATAGACAAAAGTGGGTGAAATCAGTTAAAAAAACTGACTCTTAAAACAACATGAATAACAATTCAGATTTAATCTTTACTCTACTTCAAAAGACAACTCACCTACTCAGAAAAATCACCCAATTCACAATACATTTAAAGCATTCAAAATCTAATCAAGAGGGGATGGTAAAATTGAAAATATTTATTCTGCCATCTTCCCCTATAAATATCACGATTTAATCAAATGGAGGCAAAAATGAAAAAAGTATTAAAGGATTTTTTGAGTATCTGGCTCGTTGATTTCTTGATTTTTGTAAGTGTGTTGGTTCTTGTTGGCACACCAGTTTATTCTCAATCTCCTATCCATGGTGCGATTCAAGGGAAAGTTACGACTCCTGATGGTGAACCGCTTCCAGGAGCAGAGGTCACGATTTCTTCACCTAAGCTTATCGGCGGCGCTCAAAGTGTAATCACAGATGGAAATGGTCGATACAGGTTCGTTGCTCTTCCACCAGGAACCTACATTTGCGAAGCCAAATTACAGGGATTCAACCCCCAAAAAAGAGGAGATCTTCGTCTGATTGTACAGGCGACCTTAACCGTGGATTTTATGCTGGAAGTGGGGACACTTGAGGAGTCTGTGGAAGTTATCGGAACCGCTCCCATTATTGATGTAAAAGACTCACAAATCCAAGCTCACAATATGTCAAAAGAATTCCTCGAGAAAATCCCAGCAACTCGGGATTTTGAAGATCAGCTGACATTTGCTCCCGGAGCTAAAGGGGCGTGGGGTTCATTCTATGGTTCTCCTGATAGCTCGGAAAATAAGATTATGACTGATGGTCTTAATACGACCAACCCCGAAGACGGCATGCCTGCGCAACTCGTGGATTATGATTCGATTGAAGAGTATAACGTGATGGGAATAGCTGCACCAGCTGAATACGGAGGCTTCGGTGGAGCCCTGGTTAACATAGTGACCAAATCCGGAGGAAACAACCTCAGCGGATTGTTTACTCTACATATGCGAAGACCAGGCTGGCACAGTGAAAACTGGGGAAATAATCCCGAATTGGTGAGAAGGAGTTTCGATGAATTTACCAATCTTCATGCAAATTTAGGTGGACCCATCGTCAGAGATAAACTGTGGTTCTACACTAGCGGAAGATACACAACCGATCAGGAACATCATGAAGAATTTGGAGCAGGAACTAAGTATGGGAATGTGAGGTTCATGGGCAAATTAACCTGGCAGATTGACAAAAACAACAGGATGCACATTGCAGGTGACTGGTATAAAGGCTTCCGCTCAAACTGGTTCGATGAGTTTGTAGATCCCAGTATTGATGTTCCTTACGAAACTCACGGATGGTTTCTTAACGCCTCCTATCTTCATGTTTTCTCGAACACCACATTCCTTGAAGCCAGGATGGGAGGTTTCGACAGATTTTCTCGAACTGGAAGTGAAAGCCCAGCTCCACATTTTGACATGGCAACCGAGATGGTTACAGGAAATTATCCCGAATACTGGAAAAGTATTAGGAAGCGCCAAGACTTCAATGCTACTATCAGTCATCATGCCGATGATTTTCTTAAGGGTTCGCATGATTTTAAAATCGGAGTGGAATTAGCGCGTATGCCTTCGCATGATTGGAGAGGTTATCCTGGGGGGAAATTCTATGAAGATTTTGATGGAGACCCCTATTATCTCTGGGTCTATCCCCAATTTGATGCAGCTCCAACTGGGACTCGGTTGGAGGCTTTCGCCCAAGACTCCTGGACCATCAGTGACCGAATAACGATTAATCCGGGGATTAGGCTTGTGCATGTTAGAGGGGCTCTCCCCCGTAGCTTCGATAAGGCGCCCCTTCGACCAAAGCTTGGTATTGCCCCTCGATTTGGTATCACTATTGATCTTTTTGGAGATCATACCACCGTCCTCAAAGCTCATTATGGGAGATATTACCACCAGATGAGAGATCTCATGTACACTTACTGGGAGCCTCGGGGAACTAAAGAAGCTTACATATGGGGAGATGTTATGAATATGTGGGCAGAAGAAGCTTTTGAAGAGGAAGGAGAACCATACCCTGATGAATATCCATGGCCTGCAGAATGGATACTGGATTTTGAGGATCCTTGGGAAGATTATACGATCGATCCTAATTTAAAGTTCCCTTACATGCGGCAATTTGTCGTTGGACTTGAAAGAGAGCTGGGCAGAGATATCTCTGTGTCAGCTGCTTTCATCTATCGAACAAATCATGATCTTATGGACAAAGTTAATATCACTGGGATGTGGGAACCCGTAAAATGGACAGATCCTTATGAAGGAAACACACACGATGTTTACCATAGGCTCAACCCTGGAGAAAACGCATACTTTGTCACCAACCCCTATAAAGGTCAGGGACAAGATATAGGTGCTGCCTATCCCGACATTGTTGCCT
>WTAW01000323.1 GCA_013139435.1 Candidatus Aminicenantota bacterium
TGATCAAGGATGCACCGATGGCTATGAAGGCATACCCACCGAGTGCGATGAAAGGCAAGACAAAAAGCGCTCCTCTGACACCAACCCACTTAAATATTCGAGAGACTAGAAAAAGTTGTATCAGAATAGCAAATAAATTCTGGTATTTATAAAAATCCGCATAAAATTTGCCTACATATTCTTCAGTGTTCAGCCCTTCTGATTGACCCAACTCCACGACTTCATGAGCAGTCGTCTCCACATATTTCCCTAAAATAAACTCCCCGTTCGTGTTTATAAAATTAAGCAATAAAACAAAGAAAGCAATATAGAGAAGATATCTCTTCTTAAAAACTAGCTTAAAACCTCCACCTTTTTTTAGTGGTTTCTCCGCATCCTCTACCTGAGGTTGGGCTTGACCATTCTCAGATATTTTTGTTTTGGCCCTTTTTGTTTCTCTGATGTGGATTATCCATGCCATTAGGATACAGATCAACAGAATTGCGCCAGAAACGAGCATCATTCGATACAATCCAATGGCCTCGACCAGCTGACCTGCAAATACACTTCCAAAGAAACCTCCGAAAGTCGCGCCAAACGCAACAATGGGAAAGAGTCGGCTTCCCTCTTCAGGAGTGTAGATGTCATTGGCAAAACCCCAGAATTGCGCAGGAACCAGGACATTAAAAACACCTATCCAAATAAAAAAGATGATACCAAAAGTTCCTATACTGATATCTGTAAATGATAGGACATAAAATATGGCCAAGTTGGAAACAAAGAAAAGAGTCACCCAGGTGATCAATTTCTGTCTTGGAAACCGAGAGGAAGCTCCACTAAAAGCTTTTACAACAAAAATGAGCACTAAGGCAATCACGGCTGAGAGGTAGCTCTTGATTTCAGGCCCTTTCCCAGCGATAATCAGTGCCTCTCTAATGGGCTTTATGATGTAATAAGCGGCAAAGATTAGGAAGATGTTGAGCGTCAAAAGTAATGCTGTTGGCGCCTCGCCAGGATAGACAGTTGCAAAGAGACTAAGAAACTTATGGAAAATACCATTCGTTTCAGATTTCATTGAATTATTAGAATACCCCATTTTGTTTTCCTTCCTAGAAGTTTCCTTGAATTTTTCATAATTGATTACAAATGTCAATCGGAAATAAATTTACTTTTCCACGCTTTCTGTGCAAAAGTTTGTTGAAAAATCAAATACGATTTTTTTAACAAATTGATTTAATTGGGATTATAATCGATTGCACAATTTCTGGGCACTAACGAAAAACAACAGTGATAAGAATATGGACTAGAAGATGACAGAGTCTTCGCCCTTTTCCTGAATCAACGAATTAATCTTATCGATAATCAGATTTTTTCTTTTGAGGAGGGCATCTACTTCCTCGTCGTTAAGATGGGAGTGTAATGCGGCTTTTATATCACTCGCTTCCAATCTCTGTAGATTATGGAAGAGTGTCTTTGAACATCTCGTGATTTGGATACCGGTCAACAGCGTCACCTCTGGAGCAAAAGCCTCTGAAAAATCCACGCGGCAGACCTTCCAATCACTTTCTTGAATATAGACATCCTCGGATTCTCGCTCACAAAAAATCAAGCTCTCAAAAACGGCAAGTTCTGATAGGGAATCCGAGAATTTTTGGGGTTCAATGGGCTGTAGACCTCTTCTTTCTTGCTGGATCAGCGAAAAGCACCCCACAAGAAGCAACTGAAGAGATCCCATTGTATCCCTGACTTCTCTTTCCACAACTGGCGGGACTACGGGATATTCAAGGAGTTTACTCACCTCATAGGCAGCGATTTCATAATGATAGCTATCTGGAAGAAGAGCTGGTCGAGAACGATCAATATACTTGAATATTCCTTGCCTGCTTATCTCTCCATCATTCAACATCACTCCCCATGGAGCTGTTCTCCCTTCGTACTTATCGATCTCGACTTCAGTAATCTCTGCTGTTCTTAGATATTTTTCCAATTCCTTCATGTCTGCGATGTCCTGACCGGGATTTCTGGATTTTCCACAGACTGATGTTATGTTCAAACACATGAAAAATCCAATCATTAGAATTAATTTACTTTTCATTAATTTCCCCCTCTGGCCACAGCCAGATGTCCCCTTCTTCTATGATCAATGCACTCAGAAAGCCTCCATACACTTCAGAAATGCCTGTGTCGATGATCCATATACTCTCATCATACCGGCTGACAAATTCTTCAGATACAACACGACTACTCCCTCTTTGGGGCGTGTGAGCGATCACCATGTGTTTAGCCCCAAGATTATTCAGAATTATCTGCACTTCTTCCGCAAAAACCTCTTCGTCTTCCTGGGCCAAGCCTCTGTACCAAAGAGGACCATTCTGATCGTACACAATTTTCGGTGTAGACCTCAAAGTCCTCCCCTGCTTGATTGCCAACCGGAATTCCTCCAATTCCCTCCGCAATTGAGTATTGATATCCTTTAAACTTTTTTTAGAATATTCCTTGTTTATTCCTCCATGAACGAAGATTGTGTCATTGATCTTGATCACGGCGTTGTGCTTTAAGATCCACTTTCCGTATTTATCGTTGAAATTACTTATGTATTTTGATTTCGCTCTTCTATCCTTTTTTAAAATATCTGCCCAGAAATTTCTTAGTTCGTTTTCAAAGGAAAGTGCGAAATTTGAAGAATCTTTATATTTTTTTTCAAATTCCTTTTTGAAATTCTCCTCTTTTTTTTCTCTGAACTTATCAGGGAGAAAAGAAACAAATTGCTCCACTGTCACATATCTCGGATTATCGATGGCAATACCCGTGATGTTCATCTCCTCATGGTTTCCGATCAACATGTGGACCATTCCACCGGCTTCTTCGGCCTCTTTTTCCAGGTTCATAATCAAATCGAATATCTTTCTGGCCTCTGGTCCTCTGTCTAAGATGTCCCCTGTCTGAACGAAGTGAATGTCTCCACCTATCCAATGAAGAGAGTCATCTACAAGTTGAACTCCTTTCAGTATTTCCACGAAG
>WTAW01000333.1 GCA_013139435.1 Candidatus Aminicenantota bacterium
TCTGAGCTTTCCATTTTTCCTCCTCAGGATTCCCTCTGTTGCACGGATTTTACTTGTAAATTCTCGTTATTAGCCTTCTCAATCTTTTGGCCATAGTCTTCAGGATACTTTGGGTGATCGCCACATGATCGGCTAAAAGGTCGATGAATTCTTCTTTGTCGATGCGGAGAAGTTGAGACGCTTCGAGTGCTGTGGCCGTTGCCACACGCGGCTCATCGTCGAACAGAGCCCAAGTCCCGAATGCCTCCATTTTCCCGGCCACCATTACTTCTTTTTCCCCACGGGTCAACCTCACCTTGCCTTCGATCACCGCATACATCGAGTCTGAGATCTCATCTTCCTTATAAATAACATCATCGGTTTGGCACTCGATCTCTTCGGCGATGGCAGCGATATAAGATAGGTCTTCAGTAGACGTGTGTTCGAAGATATCCACATCTTGAAGTAAGAGGACTTTTTCGACTGTTGTCAGCATTGTTAAAAACGCACTTTATACTGCTTGTGAAATTATCACACTTTTCCTTCTGTCGTCAAATCCGGCTAGGAACTCAAGCGACGCAAACACAGTTGTGCCGTCTCGATGACGATAGGATCGCCAGAATGGATGAGTTCTTGGATGGAGTCGAAAAGCTCTCTGTAGTCTAAGACCGCAATAAGATAGATCGTACATACCTTGAGCCAGTTGTCATGGCTCAACAACAGGAATTGGATGGATTCTAGCGCATCGGTTTTTGCTCTCTTCGCCTGCCGAGATCTGCTCTCTGACATCAGTTCCGGACGGCCTGCCTCAACGATCGGGATGAGAATCCTCTTTAGTTGCGTCTCAAGAATATTATCCAGGAATTCTATAGCGATCGCTTTAAGCTTCGCCGTCTGGCTCATGAGTCCTAGGTAAGCGTCGATCATATCCTTGGGCGAATATTTCATTCCCAAGAGGCGGAAGATCCTCTCCAGGTTTTTATCCAGTTTCTCTTCGAGTGCGAATACGAGGAGGAGCCTCGCCTTTTTATCTTGGTCTGAGAGGGTTTTTTTGCCGGGTTTTTGTTGAGCGGTCAAGAGCAGTTCGTTCTGTTTGAGCCATGCGTGGAGTGTGCTTTTGTAGAGCGCTATCTCATCGAGGACTCTCGACTGGGTGACATGAGGATCGAATTTCAAGATGGGGAATTTGACTCTGAGTTTATTGAGGGCCTTTATGATCTCATAACGTAAAAGGAGATCCATGATGTTCAGGTTGCGCATCAGGGTGTTGACCGATTTTTGCGAGCCGATCATAGCCATCACCTTTGGGATGGCCATTCTTCTCCCTCTATCCTCATTGGGATTTTCAAGGATTTCTGTTAATTTTGTGATGATGTCTTCGCCAAAGACAACCAGTGCCTCTCGAACGTGTTTTCGTAGATGTCTGGTGTTGAGGTGTGCGATCAACACCGGGATAAATTCTTTGTCTGAAGCTCTGCCTATGCTTGTGATAGCGGCTTGTTTCACATCCGTGGATTCGTCGTTGACAAAGTCGTGAAGGAAGAGATAGAGATCTGGATTTTTGGCCTGCCCGATGGCTTTGGCTGTGTTGATCTTTATGAAACGTCTCTCATTTTCGTTTGCAGCTTTTTCCTGGAGCTCATCCAGCATGTTTTTAATGAGTTCTTTCAGGTCGATATCACGTCTAAAATCTTTGTTCTCCTTCCACTCCAGGGCAGCGGATATAGTTGCGGCCAGTTGAATCCTGTAGTTATCCTGTTTAAGAAATTCTCTCAAAGTCGATGCCGAATCGTCTGAGGTCTTGCAGATGTATCGTATGGCCTGAGCCTGGACGGTTAGGTTGTCACTGTACACCAGGTTTTGGGCTTCACTCGACAAGTCGAGGTCCTCATATTCGAGTGCCATTTTCAGAACCGAAGATTTGACCTCGTTGGAGGGGAATTTAATGAGTTTTTCGAGGTAAGGCAAAAGATCTTTGTTCTTGACATCTTCCAGCATATCCAACACATACAGGATCTGTCGCTCGCTTTTGCCGTCCAACACTTTAATGAAACTCTTGAAAACGGCGGCATCATCTAGGTTCAACGATTGATCTTCGAGATTGATCGATCGTTTCTCGATCGCCATCCGGAAAGAATTCACATACTCATCTTTCATGCGAAAGATCAGGAACGCCCACACAACAATCAGAGCGATAATGATCAGGCTGACGTGTTGAACAGAAAGTCCTAAGCCGATGATCAGGGTGATCAAGAGAACGCCTCCCACACCCTTGGCTGCATTCTTGACAAAGACATCGATGAAAGACTTGGTTCTGTTTTTGATCTCTGTAGGGATGGGAATAGCCAGCAATTCAGTGCTAGCTTTGTTGATGGAATGTTTGAATCCCCCGTCTCCCATCTTGATCAGTATTGCCGACCAAAGAATCGGGCTTATGAGAACCGCTGCGGCTCCTATCATGAGAGCAAAGGGAAGAAAAAGCAGAGAGGTGGTCACGCCGAGATGTTTGATGATTCTTCCGGTGAAGAACAGTTGTATGATCAACGAGAGAATGTTCAGGTTGGACATCCATAATCCAAAGAAAGCTGTCAGGCTATCCGCTTCTGGTTTTGCTTGGGATGCGATGGTCAGGAACTGGTAATCGGCGAGGTTGGCCACGATCACGCCCACGCCGATGATTCCGGCGAGATAAGCCAGATGCCGGGAGCTGAAGATCAATTTGACGGGATTTTCTTGAGCCCGGGCTTGAGACACCTGTTTCTGTCTGGCGGTTTTTTGGGTGTAAGTAATGTGTTTTGTTTTTTTCCAGATCGACCAGACGAAAATTTGACAGAGCATCAGGAATCCGACACAGAAAAAAATCATGTTTGCTGTGCTGAACCGTGGGGCCAGGTAACTCGTCAGATACCCGCCAAAAATCCCCCCGGATATGGCTCCGGCGCCGATCAGACCGAATAGACGTTTTGCTTCCCTGGCATTGTAAATTTCATTGGCCAGAAGCCAGAATTGAGTGCCGGTGATAACTCCAAATATTGCCACCCAAATGTAAAAGGCGTAGAGGAACCAGGCGCTCTCGTAACCGGAATAGAGTAAAGACCAGAATGCCAGGAGGGTGGCGACAGCGATAAAAAGCGTGATTTGGATGAGCCGGTTGAGCCTGACTTTCTTAGAATACCTCAAATAAACAACCGCAACGAGGGCTGAAAAGAGTGCAACCAGCACATAAACAAAAGGAAGTTTCTTGTTGCCGAACCTGACAAGAAATAGAGAGTTTCGGACGGGTTTAAGAACAGACAGGGATGCGATGATCAGGAATCCGTAAAAGAACATCAATGTGGCGACAGTCGCTTCGCCCTCACGAATGTCGAACAGTTTGCGAAACAATTTTTCCATTTGATCGATTGGAGTGTATACTCTTTTAGTTCAAATCCTCAAATGAACCTGAATTATTCATAAAAAATGTCGATACTTTGTTCAACAAAAACAACACCAAGTGTTTTCAATAAAATCATTATACCTAAATTATGCATAAAAAATGTCGATGCTTATTTTAAAAAAAAAGTAAAATCCATTATGACATTGTTCTTCTCGAAAATCACTGTGACAATGCCGTTTACTTCGTTAGTATTTTCAATTTTTTAAGTCCTTTGAGCGACTAAATTCATCGAGGTAAGTTCTATAGTGAATTTCAACCAGGGTTTAATACGGCTATAAAAAGAATAAAAGAAGCAGATTTGTGATAAAGGTGATAAATTGAAGGCAGCTAAAGGACCAAAATCCCCACCGACTGAGCCTAAAGAGGTCAAAAAAGAGCTCGAGAAAGTCACCCAGACTCTCGAGACCTTCAGCGCTTGCCATAAAGTTCTGGTTCGGGCGATGGAAAAATCCGAACTGCTGAACAAGATCTGTCAGGCGATCGTGGAAGTCGGGGGTTACAAAATGGCTTGGGTGGGAATCGCTGCCCAGGATAGCGCAAAAACAGTCCGCCCATTCGCAAAAGCGGGCGATGAAGATGGGTTCCTCAGCAGAGTGAACGTCACCTGGTCGGACATGGGAAAGAGTCACTGTCCGACAGGAGAGGCGATCCTCTCCCGCAAGCCCGTTGTGATCAACAATATTCTCAACAATCCGGACAATATGCCCTGGCGTGGTGAAGCGTTGAAACGTGGGTATGGCGCTGTGATCGCTTTGCCTTTGATCAGCAACGGGGGCACCTTCGGAGCCCTAACGATCTTTTCGGAAGACGCCGATGCTTTCCAGCATGAAGATGTGAACCATCTGATGGACCTGGGAGGGAATCTGGTTTATGGGATCGTGGCACTGCATACACGCACAGCGCGCCAAAGGGCCGAGGTTGAAGTCAAAAAGAACCTTAACAAACTGAAGCAAACATTGGGTGCTATCATCCAAGTGTTGGAAAAAACTGTCGAAGTCAGAGATCCCTATACAGCCGGGCATCAGCGCAGAGTGGCGGACCTGGCGCGCAGCATCTCCGCAGAAATGGGATTTTCTCAAGATCGAATAGACGGGATCCGCATCGCTGGGATCATCCACGATATCGGAAAGATCTATGTGCCCGCAGAGATCTTGAGTAAACCTCGCCGATTGACCACCTATGAGTTTAACCTGGTCAAAACCCACTCTCAGGTTGGTTATGACATTTTAAAAACGATCGATTTTCCATGGCCAGTGGCCAGGGTCGTCCTACAGCATCATGAAAGGCTTAATGGTTCCGGCTATCCCAATAAGCTCATGCACGATAACATCCTGATCGAGGCGAGGATATTGGGCGTGTCCGATGTTGTTGAGGCGATGGCCTCCCATCGGCCCTACCGTCCGGCGTTAGGTCTGGATGCGGCCTTGAAAGAAGTATCAGACCACAAGGGAAGTCTTTATGATTCCGAGGTCGTCGAGATCTGCACACGGCTTTTTAGGGAAAAGCTGTTTGATTTTGAACCCTAAAAGCAAGCCTTAGACAGAGGATCATTCCTTAGCTCACGAGTTCCGATTCGCAAAAAATCACGTTTTTTTGGATAAAATCTTATGGTTCGGTTTTAAAATATTTCGTTCTATTTGCTGTAAATGAGATTGGATAATTGAAAAGTACGGGACGACCCGGTCAGCAAAAGGGGGTTATGATAGCCCGGAACGGGCTAAGGTGGTGAGAGTCGTCCCAATTATCTTAATAAAAAGATATCATACAAAAAGA
>WTAW01000292.1 GCA_013139435.1 Candidatus Aminicenantota bacterium
TGGATGTCCCTATCGCTCACACTCGTTCCCGTAAAGAGTATTTTTTCGCCGGGAAAACCAATTCTGAGTGCATGAAGAGCTTCTCCTGGGGATACGGCATCGATCCAGACATCTTCCTCCTTGAGTCTTGCTAGCAACTCGGGGTGGTAGTTTGCTTTCATGGCGTAGTAAACTCTTGTCTCGACCGGCACAGCTTTCTTGAAGATGTATTGTAGACGATGGAAATTGGCACACATTTGATGTTTGCTGTAAAGGAAAAGAGGGGTGCCGTATTCTTCAGCGATTTCACTCGCATCTTGCTGATCGATGAAGAGCTTGTTGTCCTTCACCTCTAAAAACTCATTCTCCCACCACATCTTTTTTTTAGTCATCCGTGAAAAGATCCAGTTGACCTCTTTTAATATCATCGATGAGCTGTTTAAGAACAGGATATTCTCCGAGGAGCGTGTTCGGCACCTCCAGTTTGTCACCGGTTATCATGTTCTTGATCTGGAGGGCGTTGGCCATCGCCTGGCCGCGGTAGTGGTTGTTCGTGATTACGAAGACTTTCCCGCTCTTCTTCCCCAAATTTTTTATTCGTTCCACCCAATCTTCCAGCTCGCTTTTTGAATACAGATAATTATATCTCGCATCCCGGCCGGCGCCATCTCTGAACCAATCTTTATAATTGCGGCCATGGAGTCTCACATAGGAAAACTCAGGATGCGTGACGATTGCACTCGGCGCGATCGAATTGTTGATGAGAGGCTGATCGATGTTGACGAAACAGACTTTGTGTTCTGCAAGAAGTTCACAGAATCGTGTGTCTTCCCAGGAGCCGTGCCTGACCTCCAGAGCTAATGGGAATCCAGAAAACAATTCGAAGAGCTTGATGAGATAGTTCATGTTTGAGATCGTATTGGCAAAAGACCATGGGAACTGAAGGAGTATCGCTGCCAATCGTTCAGTCGAGACAAGAGGCTCAATCCCCAATTTAAACTCGTCTACCTCTTTTTGGGAGAAGTCTTTTCTGTTGTGCGTGAAGACCTGATGGAGTTTGACTGCGAAAAGAAAATCCGGAAATCCTTCGACCTTTTTAACCCACGAGAGGGATATCCGCATTATGGGAGGTCTGTAAAATGTGCTGTTGATCTCGACGATGTTGATGTATTGTCTTAGAAAATAAAGGGCATGGAAATCTCTGCCTTTTTGCGCCGGATAGACAATGCCCTCCCAGTCTTTATAACTCCACCCTGCAGTACCGACGTAGAATTTTGACATGCGGACCTCATTTTAATAGAATCATTTCAATTTTCCAACCTAAAATTCTGGAAATGTTTCCCAGAGAAAATTCCCTCTTGAATTTTTAGGACTATCGTGTTTAAGATATACAAAAGACATTTCCAATGAAAAAGATGTTCGTTTGTCTTCTTGTCGTTTTGTTTTTTTTCTTGAGCTGTCAGAAGGAAAGCACAAGTGTTTATACGATCGGAATTTTTCAAGTCAATGATGCCCCCACGATGAGTGTATCCCGCGATTCCTTCGTCCAAGCGCTAAACGATCATGGACTCCGGGATGGTGAGAACATCAGGCTGATCATGAAGAATGCCATGGGAGACATCCCAGAAGTACAGAGACTTGCTCAAGAATTCGTCACAGAAAGAGTCGACATGATCGTGGCCTTTTCTACTCCTTGTTTTCAAGCGGCTATGCACGCGACTCGCGATATACCCATCGTATTTTCTTCAGTGGCAAATCCTTATCTCGCTGGTGCCAGCACCTCCGCTGAAAATCGTGTGTCGAATGTGGCCGGTGTGTCTTCTAGAGGTCCTATCAAGGAAAGCCTGGCATTTATAAGAGAGGTCATGCCCGATGCCGTTCGGATCGGGACTCTCTGGACTCCGTCAGAACTCAACTCCGGATATTACCTTGAACTCGCAATAGACAGCGCTAACGATCTAGGATTTGAGATCATCACTGTTCCCGTGACTAACTCGAGTGAGGTGCTCCTATCCACCCAGGTCTTGATCAATAAAAATATAGATGCCATTTATCAGATCTCCGATAATACGATCAACGCTGCCTTTGAAGCCGTAGGAGAAGTGGCGTCAGAAAACGGTGTGCCCCTCTTTGGTGGTCAACCCTATTCCACGCGTCTTGGTGCTTGTGCCGCACTGGGATGGGATTTTTCTGATATGGGATACAAGGCTGGACGGATAGCCATTCGCGTGAAAGATGGCGAGGATCCTGCGAACATCCCTTTCCTTTACATGAGCGAAGTCAAACTCACCCTCAACCTTGAGGCAGCCCAAAAGCAGGGCATCCTGTTTTCGGAAGACATTCACAAAAGAGCTGATGAGATCATCCCTGCTGGGGAGGGATCCACGGACCGACCATAACTCATTAACAAATTTCTGATGTTCAATTCTCTCCGCATGGGGATCGGTTCATCCAGGCTATCGAAAAGACATCCCTATCAAAGTCCACGAGGTGGGAAAAAAGAACTCAATCCTTACAGACTAAATTTGATGATGTGTTGGCCATGCCCGATGGGCACAGCCTTCTTAATGGCATCGGTTGTGTCTTGGACTCCCAGTCTGCAGGCTCTTCGAATAGAATGGCCCAGCACGAGATAACCTAAAATGCTCGAGGACAGAAAGCAACCCGTGCCATGGACTGAGCTCTCAATCTTTTTATTCTCGAACAGAGTGTGCTTTTTGCCGTCGTATAATACGTCAGTAGGGAAATCTTTGAGATGGCCTCCTGTGACCAGACAGGGGGTATTGATGGTGTTGAAGACACTTTCCGCCGCCTTTTTCATGTCGTTGATAGTTCTGATATCGATACCCGATAACAATTTTGCTTCATGGAGGTTTGGTGTAAGGAGTGAGACTTTGGGGCCTATTGCTTCTGTGTATGCGGAAATCTCGGTTTTCTCAAGGAGCCAATATCCAGAGCTAGATTTCATTATGGGGTCTACAACCAGAGGTATCTCAGGATTTTTCGATAGAATTTTAACGATCACTGGTATGTTTTCTCGACACCCCAGCATTCCTACTTTGATGCCGGATATTTCAATATCATCACTCAAAGCATGATACTGCTCCTCGAGAAAATCCGAGGGGGTAAAAAATGTTCCTCTGATTTGTTCAGTATTCTGAGCTGTCAATGCTGTAACAATTCCAACTCCATGAAAGCCCATCTGCACGAAGGTTTGGATGTCGAGGAGAACTCCTGCGCCAGATGTGGGATCATACCCTGCAATTGACAAGAGGACTTTTTTCTTTTTCATCGACTTCTTCTATTCTAAGCACTCGATCATTTTTGCGCAAGGCGGGAAAAGTGTTTTGGGATGGTTGCTTGAAGGTTGGATAATTTTACGTTTAAAGAAAGATATGATATTATTACCCCAAAATTACGGATGGAAATAAGGGCACACGTTTTTGTTTCAGGGCGCGTTCAGGGAGTATTCTTTCGAGACCACACCCAAAGATGGGCATCTTCTCTCAGTTTAACAGGTTGGGTGAGGAATTTGTACGATGGCCGAGTGGAAACTGTTGTGGAGGGAGAAAAGGAAAAAATCGAGGGATTGATCGCCAAACTGAAACAGGGTCCTCCGATGGCGGATGTGACAAATGTTAAGATCAGTTGGGAGGATTTTAAAGGGGAATTCGACGGATTTCGGATCACATTCTAGCAGTCGTGGCGACTCTTCTTCCCATAACTCTATAACTCAGAGGAGAATGCACGCGATTCTGGACACAGAAATGGAAAGAGGAAAATATCAAAAAAGATCGGTCTCAATTGACTAAACCTATGGATGATGTTGATGATGTGGAAACCAAAATGTTTGGTAAGATAAATACAATTGACAGAATAGAAAGAAAATATGAAAGAGATCGCTTGGGAGGAGAAGGATGTACATAATCCATAAAAAGGACCAGCCAAAGGTCGAAGTTTTTGAGGGGGTGACACGATACACGCTCGCTTGTGGAAAAGATGTTTTGATGGCTCGATTCGAATACAAGGAGGGGGCAACAGTTCCGCCCCATAAACACTCCTATGAACAGGTAACGACGATCCTTGACGGAGAGCAAAAGATCATAATCGAAGGGGAGGAAGACACTGAGGAATTCATCGCCAAGACTGGCGACACCTATGTCGTACCTGCCAGTTTTTCTCACGAGCAGATCACACTCAGAGATTCTGTCACAATAGATACCTGGAGTCTGGCCCCCTGAGATATTATTGAGGCTTGTGTGAGCTGAGGAATTTTTGTTTGCATTCCTGCGAACAAAAATAGTGGTCCGTTCCCTCGTACTGGACTTTGATGGCGTCTTCCTTGGGTAAGTATGTGTTACATGTCTCGTCTTTGACCATGATTCCTGAGGGTTGCTTGTTGATCTGGGGTTGTTTACTTCCCTGGTTGATCGCCTTGAAAAAACGATAAACCAGGTAGATCAAATAGGCAATCAAGCCATACACGATTATACGAATGAGACCGATTATCATCACGCTCAATGTAGATGATTTCCCTGGAGTTGTCAATCGAGGGTGGATTGAGGTTAGCATTTCCAAATCCGGACGAAGTTTCCTCGCTGGGGAAACTGAGCGTGTTTTTGATATCATATAATCTGGTCATTCTGAATGACATCAACACGGATTTGGAAATGCATCCCGGTGTGATTTTCTTCTTGATTAAAAGCAGGCTACAAAGTAATATGATTACTCTCTGATTTTACGCTGAAAAGACAAATTTTCGAGGATAAAAAAATGAATTCTAAGTGGTTCGCATTCAATAATCCGGCATTATCCACAAAACATAGAGAAAGATAATTTAACTGGATTATTCACGAGTGGAGGTTGCTGCAAAGGCGAGGCAGTGGCCCACGAAGCTGTAGTGATCTACCGCGAGTGGGCTACAACGAAGGCTTTGTAGTGAGATCAGCTCGCCCGTAGGGTAAAAAATGTCGATTATTAACAAAAATTACATCGGAAATATGCAATGCCCAAATGAGTATCCCGAAAGAGCAACGCAACATTCTGATATTGGATCATTTATGATAAATATCGACATTTTTTATGAATAATTCAGGTTGATAAGGAGATAAGATGGACTTTTTACTATCCGAAGAACAGGAGATTTTGAAGGAATCCATCAGAAATTTTGCTGGAAAAGAGATCCAGCCTTTGGTCAAAGAATATGATGAGAAAGGCTGTTGGCCGGAGGAATTGACACAAAAGTTGGGAGATATGGGGCTTTTGGGGATTGTTATCCCAACCGAATATGCTGGAGCTGGATACTCCAACGTGGATTATGTGATTATTTTGGAGGAGATAGCAAAAGTGGACCCTGCGGTGGGACTTGTCGTTGCTGCGCATAATTCCCTGTGTTCCAATCACTTCAACTTCTTTGCCAGCGAAGACCAGAAGAAGAAGTATCTGACCAGATTGGCCTCTGGACAGACTCTTGGGGCCTGGGGACTGACGGAGTCTAGCGCCGGTTCGGATGCGGCTGCGATGAAAACAAAGGCCGAGAAAAAGGGCGATCACTGGATCTTGAACGGATCAAAAACATTTATCACTAATGGTTCTTTAGCTGAGATATTAGTCGTGATGGCGGTGACCGACCCACAAGCGGAGAAAAAGGGCATTTCATCATTCATCCTGGAGAAGGGGACGGAAGGATTTTCCATCGGAAAAAAAGAGGACAAGCTCGGCATCAGGGCATCTGATACTGCAGAGCTCATATTTGAAGATGTTCAGATCCCAGCAGACAATTTGATCGGTGAAGAGGGCAAAGGTTATCGACAGGCGATGTCGATCCTGGATGGTGGAAGGGTGAGTATCGCGGGATTCTCTTTAGGCGTTGCAGCTGGGGCTTTGGAAACTAGCCTCAAGTATGCTAAAAAAAGAGAGCAGTTCCAACAGCCTATTGCCAATTTTCAAGCCATCCAGTGGATGCTTGCGGATGGATTCACTGAGTTGGAAGCTGCTCGCCTCCTGACATATCGTGCGGCATTTCTCGAGGACCAAGGAAAGAAGATCCCCAAAGAGTCGGCGATGGCCAAACTCTTTTCCAGTGAACTGGCTGTCCGGGCCGCAAGAGACGCAGTCCAGATTCATGGAGGATATGGATTCACCAAGGATTATCCTGTTGAGAAATATTACCGAGATTGTATGCTGGCCACTATAGGAGAAGGGACCTCTGAGATCCAGCGGTGGATTATCGCTCAGAAGGTGCTTTCCGAATACTAACGTGATGCCTATATCAATGTCGGTACGATATCCAGTAATATCTTGACCTGAGTCAGGGAGTGGACAGCCACCGATAATTTCAGGCAGATCATTTGATATGAAAAATTTGGTGGAAAAGATCTTAAAGGGGGATTCAGTTGCAATTGCACGGGGGATTTCTCTAGTTGAGAACAATCCAGACGAGACGCAGATGCTGATGAAGGAGATCTTTCCACACACAGGAGAATCCACTGTAATAGGAATAACTGGTGCGCCCGGCACAGGAAAAAGCACTCTTGTCGATCAAATGATCGATGTACTTATTGAAAAAAAGAGAAAAATCGGAATTGTAGCCGTAGACCCGTCAAGCCCCTTCACTGGAGGAGCCATACTCGGTGACCGAATCAGGATGATGCGCCACAGCGTTCATCCTGATGTCTTCATCCGGAGCATGGCAACCCGTGGGCATATGGGTGGGCTGGCCAAGGCGTCGGGAGAAGCTCTTTTGATCCTGGAAGCTTCGGGTAAAGACTTCCTTCTAGTGGAAACTGTGGGTGTCGGTCAGGATGAGATAGAAGTGGTTCAGCTGGCGGATATTATTATTGTTATTCTGACCCCTGGTTCAGGAGATGAGATCCAAATATTTAAAGCGGGGATCATGGAAATTGCAGATTTATTTGTTATCAACAAGGCCGACTCTCCTGATGCGGAAAAAACCGAACGACAGATCAAGGCTATGCTTGATTTTGGGAATAAAGGTGAAACTGCTCCTCCCGTGTTAAAAACTGTGGCTACGGAAGGACATGGGATCAAGCCACTTATCGAAAGGATCGACCACATCGTTACGTCCCGAAATGAAGAGACACGCGCAGAGCGAAGAAAAAAAAGGATATCCTATTTATTGAGAGAGATCATAAACGAAAGACTCTTCAAGGAAGCTATGAAGAATATTCAAGATGTGGATTTTGATGAATGTGTGAATGATATTTATAATCACACGTCGGATCCATACACTATTGCTGATCAGATCATCAACACTCTAACTAAAAAGGCTTAGGCTGGGAATAAAGAATCGAGATCCAACGGGCGAAGGCACGCGCGTCATCCAGGTCATTTTGGTCGGGATGATTGCGGGCAGATACCGCCATTTCTGCCCATGCCGCATGTTCAGGAGATCTTATCAAGACTTCTAAATCTTCGGGAGAGATTTTTCCTCTACAGGAGAAACTCCCCAACACCTTGGCTTTTGGAGCGAGAACAACGGCGTTTTCTAAAGCTTCTCTGGACAATTGACTCCCTGTCAGCGATCCATGCGTGGAGAAGAGAGCGATTTTTTTTCCCTGTGGGATGTTTTTCAGGAAGGCTTCGACTTTGAAAGGCACGCTGTGGGAGTGGACAGGAAAACCAACGAACACAAGAGTGTATTCATCCAGATCCGAGCACTCATCGATCTTTTTTATCTCTTTGTCATGTTCCAGTGTTTCATAAATCGCCTCTGCGATTTTTTGGGTGTTTCCTGTGAGGCTGAAATAAGTAACGAGAGTTTTCAACGTCGAAATTCCCAGACTAAAATTTGAATCGGATGCCGAATTTTAATTGTAAGGTACTGAAATTCAATTCACCCGATCGGAGATTCCTGATCGATTCATCATCTGGCGTATCGATATGCCCCTGGAGGATCTCATAGTAATTGTCGAGGCCGAACATTTGATCTTCGTAGTAATAGAGAGAGGCCTTTCCTGGGTCATCGATCACCAATACGCCATCCTGGTAGAATTTATACTGATGGGCTCCCTTAAAGCCGTTCACTTTGGACCAGATCTTTTCTATCTCAAACACGACCGCAACGTGTTGAATCACATCGTACTCTACGCCTAATCCTGCGTACCACCCCAAAGAGTCTGATGAATATGAATCCTCTTGTTTGGACTCATAGAGGAATTCTCTTCCAAGCACTTCTATCATCAATGTATAATTGTTTTCAACTTTGTATTTCGCATAGATAATGTGCCTGCCCACGTTTCCGAAGAGATGAAGCCCCTTAAGAAAAGGAAGTTCTGCGGCATAGCTGACACCTATCTTGAGGTTTAATCCGCTCACATCATTCAAAAGATATTGAGCTTCCTCTTGAGCGCGATCTCCGCTAGAGTATGTGATCTCTCCCTCTTCTAATCCTGAAAGCTTGCTTCCTGCAAAGTTCAACCCAAATCCTTTAAAGATCGGGATTCGTAGTTCGATCTCAATGTTGGAGCCGTAAGTGGGAGCCACAAATTCACCAGCTACAGTTCCCGGATATTCCGTGCTGTAGTCTCGCCATTGTGAGTTGAGAGATGGGATCCAGGTTTCCATGTCGCCCTCAGCATACGAGTTTGTATTAAAGCTCAGCTTCAGACTTATTTTTTCCGCATACACAGGATGTGTGAAAAGCAGAGCGAGAATCAGGACCAGCAGTGCCGGTATTTTTTTTGTGCACATAGGACAGTCATTTTCCCATAATTTACGATAAAATTCCAGATTTTTATAAGCCTTTTGAGACCTTTTAGTCGAATCAGCCAGATGAAGGATGGAATCCCGCCATGGCAGTATTTCCAAAACCGTGATGAATGACGTTCCGAGTGTTCCAATTGGTGATTTCGAAAACACGCTCAGCTTCCCCAGCGAGGGAACTTCGCTCGGATCCGGGCTTCCCTCACATCTCCCCTTGGAGATGTACCATGCCCGTCCAGCCCTTCTCACGGTTTTCTCCACCACACAATTGGCTCACTCAATAACGCGATTCGATTCCTGCCATCAAGGTTTTGGGGAGGTTTGTTTGACTGCCGCTAATTTTACGTTTAATGAGAGATGTGATATTATTACCCCAAAATTACGGATGGAAATAAGGGCACACGTTTTTGTTTCAGGACGCGTTCAGGGAGTATTCTTTCGAGACCACACTCAAAGATGGGCATCTTCTCTCAGTTTAACAGGCTGGGTAAGGAATTTGTACG
>WTAW01000197.1 GCA_013139435.1 Candidatus Aminicenantota bacterium
CCCATGCTGCGATCGCTTCGCCGTGGCCGACCGCATCAAGCCCTTCATTGGTCCTTGCCTTGATTCCCAGATCCTCCGGCCCGATCCGCAGGATGGCACACAACGTTTCCTTCATCCGGGGGATATGCGCGGCCAGGCGCGGTTTCTCTGCAATGACCAGAGAATCGATGTGGCCGATTTTGGTATTGTTTTTTTCCAGCCGTTGGACAACCACTTTGAGCAATTCCGTGCTTCGGATATCCTTGTACTGGCTGTCTGTTTCAGGGAAATGGTGCCCGATATCTTTTTCCCCCAGAGCACCCAAAAGCGCATCGACGATGGCGTGGATCAAACAGTCTCCATCGGAGTGGCCTAACAATCCTTTGGCAAATGGGATCTCTATCCCCCCAAGGAAGAGTTTTCTTCCATCTACCAAACGATGGATATCGTAGCCGAGCCCGGACTTAATCTTCAAGCAACACCTCCGCGATCCGGATGTCTTCGGGAGTGGTGATCTTGATATTCCTGGGATCGCCCTCCACAATAACGACCTCTCCCCCCATCCGCTCCACAAGAGCGGCTTCATCCGCACTATAAGTGCCGTCCTCTCTGGCCCGATCCAAAGCAGCCTTGAGGATAGAGCAGGAAAATCCTTGAGGGGTTTGCACACGGCGGAGCTTTTCTCTATCCACGGTCCGGAGGATCTTACCCCCTTCAACAGCTTTCACCGTATCCTCAATAGCGATGACAGGGACTGCGGCTCCATTCTTCCTGGCTGCTGCAATGACTCGGCTGATAAGGGCATGATCGACTAGAGGTCGAACCCCATCATGGATGAGAACAAAATCTGTCTCCCGAGGATCGATCTGGTTAAACCCGACCATTACAGAATCCTGTCTTTGTTTTCCTCCCGTGACCACAGCTACAATTTTGGGGAACCGCCTCATGTATTCGTCTTTTTCGATATCACTCATCAAAACAAGAACGATTTCCGCCACCTGGACGTGAGTATCAAAACACCCCAAGCACCACTCCAAGACAGGCTTTTCCCTGAGCGGAGCAAACTGCTTGGGTGCACCAAACCGTTGCCCCTCACCGGCAGCGACGACGATCGCAGTGACCTTATTCATGGGGCTCTTCGTTATAGCGGCCGAATATCATCTTGCCCACAGTCGTCTGGAGCACAGAGGTGACCGTGACACTCACGGTCTGTCCGATCATCTTCCTTGAATTGTCCACGACAACCATGGTTCCGTCATCCAGATAGGCGACCCCCTGATCTTTTTCCTTCCCCTCCTTCAGGATGAAAACCCGGATCGACTCGCCAGGAAGGACGACAGGTTTCATGGCATTGGCCAGCTCATTAATGTTCAATATCTGGATCCCCTGAAGTTTGGCGATCTTGCTCAGGTTGAAGTCATTGGTGATGATCTTGGCGTCTTGATGTTTGGCCAGTTCGATAAGCTTGGAATCCACATCCTGGACCTCAGGAAAATCCACCTCCGAGATCACAACCGAGACCTGGGAAGATTTTTGGAGGTGATCCAAGATCTCAAGCCCCCTCCGTCCTCGCTGTCTTTTGATCCCGTCAGAAGAATCGGCGATCAGATGGAGCTCCTTCAGGATAAACTGCGGGAGGATCAAGGTGCCCTCAATAAAGGCTGTGTCACAGATATCGGCAATCCTCCCGTCGATGATCACACTGGTGTCCAAGATCTTATAGGTCCGCCCCACACTTTTCTCTCTGAAAAAACGGAGAAAATGAGCGGGATCGAGCCACTCGAACCTCTGTGTTCCGACTAGGAATCCGATGTAGGGGAGGACCAGAAGAAAAAAGATCCGGATAAAGGTCGTTGTCGAGCTATCCGGTGCAATAGTCTGATAGATGGAGCCGAAGAGCCATCCGAACAGAACGCCCGCAAAAGTGCCTAGAGTTGACCCCCAAATGATCCTGAACTGGCTCTTTCTTATCCTCGTCTCAAGATAAACGATGATAACGCCCAGCACAAATCCAGTCAGAGCCCCGTATTGGGGTGCGAGCTGAAAAGGGGGAAAAAAATATCCGGATGCCGCGATCGAAGCGACAACCAGGATGCGAAGAATAAAAATACCCATTATGATAACCTCAACTCGTGAATAATCCAGGTAAAAATTATAATTAAAAAATAGTATCGATAACTTCTTTGACGTTCTTGACGCCTATCAAGTTTATACCAGATATGTTTTCTTTTTCAAGATGGGAAATATTCCCTTTGGGAAGGATGACTTTCTGGAAGCCTAGAGAGGACGCTTCCTTCACCCGCGCTACAGGATGACCGACCGAGCGGATCTCACCGCTCAGCCCCACCTCCCCAAACACGGCCAGATCAGAGGAGACGGCCCGATTTTTCAAGCTGGAAACGACCGCAACAAGGATGCCCAAATCTGTGGCCGGCTCATCGATGGTGAGCCCCCCGGCAACATTCAGATAGACGTCTTCTCCAGCAAAGCTGAAGCCGAGTTTTTTCTCAACGATCGCCATAAGCATCGAGGCGCGAAAATGATCGCACCCGATCGTCATCCTCCTTGGATTCCCGGCAAACAACGTGGAGGAGACGAGCGCCTGCACTTCTGCAAGCAGTGGGCGGGAGCCCTTGATCGTACAGACAACAGCACTGCCGGTCTCGTTCACAGGCCTCTCCTTCAAGAAGAACGCCGACGGATTGGCCACAGCTTGAAGTCCCTGTCCCGTCATTTCAAAGATGGCCAGCTCTGATACTGGACCGAAACGGTTCTTCAGCGCTCGCACCACACGATGGCTGTGATCGCGCTCTCCTTCAAAATAGAGCACACAATCCACCATGTGCTCCAGTGATTTTGGCCCGGCCAGAGAACCGTCCTTTGTGATGTGGCCGATGAGGAATGCAGAGATCATATTTGTCTTGGCAAACCGAAAGATCTGGTTGGTGACCTCTCGCACCTGGCTGATCGTTCCGGGGCTCGAAGATAGCTTGGAGGAAAAAAACGTCTGGACAGAGTCTAGGATAAAGACCTGGGGAGATAGCTTTTCAGCGTGGGCGATGACCCGCTCCAGGTTGGTCTCTGCCAAGAGGTACAAATTCCCCTTCTGTATGCCCAGCCGTTCCCCACGTAGCTTAATCTGCTCCAAGGACTCTTCGCCGGAGACATAGAGGACTTTCTCGCCCTGTGCGGAAAAATCCCGGCTGACCTGGAGAAGCAATGTGGACTTGCCTATTCCGGGCTCTCCTCCGATCAAAACGAGAGACCCCAAAACCACGCCCCCTCCGAGAACCCTGTTGAGCTCCTCGATTCCCGTTTGGAGCCTCTTTTTTTCGGCCTGTTTGATCTCTTCATAGAGAACAGGTTCTGAGGGAGGAAATGCAAATTCTATGCTGGCGTCCTCTTCGATCTCTTCGATCAGGGTGTCCCACTCTCCACAACTGGGACACCGCCCCATCCACTTGGGAGAATGAGCGCCACAATTTTGGCAGACGAATGCCGTCTTCTCCTTCATCAGAGGCCAACACCCAACCCAAAAAACAGCTCTCTTTTGTCAGAGACTGAAAAATCGTCCAGCCCGAAAAGGATGTAGAAAAATTTGGTGGCATAAAAACTGGTTGAAAATCGAAAACGCGGCTGCGACTCACGATTAAAATCATAGGTCTCGAGACTAAACCTCAAACGGTCCTGCCAGGCATACCAATCAAGGCCGATCCCGAGCTCAGATTCCAGGATCCCCGCCCGAGGGGAAAAAGCGCCCAGCCTGATGCCGCCTAGAAGGGAGTAGGTGAATCTCTCCTCCCAAGGATCATGAACGATCTGCCCCAATAGATAGGTGTCGGACGTCGGCCATAAGGCAAAGGAGAGAGTTCCTTTAAACAGCTCGCTTTTTTCGTAATAATCAAAGTGTAATCCGGCCTGGGCACGTACAGAAGACGCCCGTTGTGTGGCCCTCTCAACTTCACCCAGAGTTTTTTCTGCCCTGTCATACAACTCTGGGTCCTGGATCAGCTTACCAAGAGTCCCTTCCCCCCGGTTGACCTTTCCCAGAGCTTCATTCAACTGCTGCAGAGCGGCCTCCGCCTCCTCGATCACCATCTTGAGCTTTTCTGTGCTGTCGCCGATGTTCCCTCTGTTTTCTTCCACCATGTCCCTTATCGCAAGGATCAATTCATTCAGATTTTCGGCGATATCTTCCACGCGTCTGTCGAACTTCTGAATGGCCTGGGTGGACGACTGGATGCCCGCACTCAGAGTGCCCTTGTTTTCCTGTGTCAACTCTTTTAAATCTCCTGTCAAGGTAGAAAGATTTTGAAGGATCTCCTTAAAATTCATTTTGGGCTCTTCTCCACCGAGCATTTCCTTCAATGCCTTCCCCACTTCTGAGATGTCCTCGCCCACAGACATCAAAAGGCTGCCCATCTGGTCGATACTCACCGGAGTGAGACTCTGGATGGTATCGCCAGGCTGACAGATCTCCGGCCCTTCTCCCGGGATGATCTCGATATACTTTTCTCCTAAAAGACCCAATGAAGACAGCGTGGCTGTGGAGTCTTTGTGAATCTTGATCCCCTTTTCGATGTCGAACATCACCTCTGCGCGGAAATCCTTTAAACGTATCTCTTTGACAAGGCCAACCTTAACTCCTGCCATCTTGACCACCGTCTTCTTTTCCAACCCTGCGGCTGTTTCAAAATCGGCATACAAAGGATACCCCTCACCCCTGAACAAAAGGGAGAAATCTCCGACGATAAAGATAATGGTTGCTAGTATCAACAAAGCTATCCCAAAGAACATCCCCACTTTTATCTCACGCTTCATGGTCGTTTCCTCAATTTATTAGAATAAACATCACCATTCCTTAATGGGCCCTTTGGCCTGGCCATGGATGAACTGTTGTACGATTTCATTCTCTGTTTTCTCTATCTCTTCCGGTGTTCCCTCTTCAATGATCTTTCCTTCATACAGCATGGCGATCCTGTCTGCGATCTTATAGGCACTCACCATGTCGTGCGTGATCACGATTGAAGTCACACCCATCTCTTTTTTCATCTGGATGATCAGGTCATTGATAGCATCGGCCCTGATCGGGTCGATCCCGGTTGAAGGCTCATCATAGAGGATGATCTCCGGCTTATAGGCGATCGCTCTCGCCAGTCCCACGCGTTTTTTCATCCCTCCGCTCAACTCATGAGGCATGAGATCTTCGACTCCTCTCAATCCGACCCTGGCGAGGCTTTCTCTCACGATTTTCTGTTTTTCCTCCTCGGAAAAATCCCTGTAGCGCTCGAGGCCGAAGGCAACGTTTTGCCCCACTGTCAAGGAATCGAAGAGTGCGGCCCCCTGAAACAGCATCCCAAATCTCTTCCGCAACTTAAAAAAATCATCCTCGCTCAAACAGCAGATCTCTGTGCCATCAATGAATATTTCGCCCTTATCCGGCCTGATGATTCCTATCAAATGTTTGATAAGGACGCTTTTGCCAGAGCCGCTTTGTCCAATGACAACAACAGTTTCTCCCTTTTTGATGTCCAGGTTTAGTCCATCAAGAACCTTTTTACCACCAAAAGACTTGTGCAGATCTACAATTTGGATCATTAGCCGATATTTGCAGGTAACATCCTGCTCAGGAAAAAGTTGAGAATCAGAATACTTATGCTGGCGATAACCACAGTCCGGGTGGTGGCTCTTCCCACACCTTCAGCTCCCCCTTCGGCGTTTAATCCCTGCCAGCACCCTATGATGGCGATCACTAACCCGAAGATAAGTGCTTTGATGAGCCCGCTGACAATATCCCACAACTCAAGATAGAGCAGGGTATTCCGCCAGTAAAGAGTGCGGTTGACCCCCATGAGGGCATTGTAAAAATAACCACATGCAATACCGATGATATCGCCGTACAGGGTTAAACAGGGAAGCATGATGATACTGGCCATTGTTCGAGGCACAACAAGATACCGGTTGGGGTCTGCCCCAAGAGTATAGAGGGCATCCACTTGTTCGGTGATCCTCATGGTCCCGATCTCGGCGGCCATCGCAGACCCCACACGCCCCGTGACCATGAGTCCAACCAAGATGGGGATCAATTCTTTGGTCAGACCGAGAGAGATGATCGGCCCTCCGTAGGCTTCTGAGCCCTGCCCGATATAGCGGTGGAATCCTATATACGTCTGAAGCCCGAAGACGAGGCCGCCAAAGGCGGCCGTCAAGGATACGACAGGCAATGATCGGACGCCTATTTCTTCCAGCTGCTGGAGAAAAAGCTCCCTTTCCCAGGGCTTTCGGAAAAAATTCCTGAGTGTCCGGGCAAGAAGGATGCCGATCTCACCCAGTTGTTCGAAGAACATAAGATAGGAGGGGATTTTTGTTCTGTTGGACATAGTCATTCTTCAAAGGCACGAAATTCTTGGTCGTTGAATCGGGCGAACTTGTTCAAGAAGGCCAGCGATAATTCCCCCGTGGGTCCGTTTCTCTGTTTGGCAATATGGACCTCCGCTATGCCCCGTTTGGTCTCGTCATCAGGATGGTAGAACTCATCACGATATATAAAGATGACCACATCGGCGTCCTGCTCGATGGCTCCCGATTCCCTCAGGTCAGATAACTGGGGCTTCGGTTTGGCACGGCGCTCTTTTTCCGGAGAACGGCTTAACTGCGAGATGCCAACCACGGGGATTTGGAGTTCTTTTGCCATCTCTTTCAGAGACCTTGAGATATAAGACATCTCCTGCGTTCTGTTCTCAAACCGGCTTCCTGCGCGCATGAGCTGCATATAGTCTATAAACACCAAGTCAAGGTGCTGTTCCATCTTCAGTCGTCGAGTTTTCGCCTTCATCTCCATGACAGTGAGCGCGGCTGTCTCATCTACGTATATCTTTGCCTGCGAGAGAACCTCTGCGGCCAATTTCAAACGCTCAAATTCCCTGTCGGTGACAAATCCAGTCCTGACTTTCTGAAGGTCGATCTGTGCTTCAGAACCGAGGAGGCGCATGGTCACTTGTTCCTTTGCCATTTCAAGAGAAAAAAAGCCCACAGAATAGTCCGTCTTGAGGCCCACATGTTGGGAGATGTTCAAGCACAACGCTGTCTTCCCCATGGAGGGCCTGGCGGCGACGACGATAAACTCAGAATTGTGGAAGCCTGCGGTTAATGCATCCAAGTCCCGGAATCCTGACGGAATGCCCGTCACCGCTTCATTTCTGTGGCGTAGCGTGTTTATGGTTTCCAGTGCTGGAGGAGCGAGTGCGCTGACATGCAAAAAACCTGGCTTGACCCTCTGTTCTGCCACCTCTATGATCGCAGACTGTGCTTCGTCCAGGAGGAGGTCCGCGTCCTCCTTCTGCTCATAGCTGGATGAGATGATCTTGGCCGAAGAGAGGATGAGCCGTCTCAAAAGGGCCTTTTCCTTGATGATCCGCGCATGGTATTCGATATTCAGGCTCTTCGGCACCCCATCCATTAATGATGAGACATAGGATGCCCCTCCGACTTCATCCAATTCTCCTGCCTTTTGGAGTTCCTCTGTCACTGTCAGCAGGTCCACGGGAAGGCTTTTGTCCACCAAAACAATGATCTTATCCAGTATTTTTCGGTTCGTATCTTTGTAGAAATCCTCAGGCGAGAGAATGGAAAGCACGACATTGAGGTTGTTGTTGTTGACAAGAATCCCCCCCATAACGGTTTTCTCGGCCTCCTGACTGTGTGGAGGAACTTTCTTCAACAACGTGAGATCGAGTTCCATATTACACCCTTTTGGCCTGATGAGTCCGTCTAGGCTGCTGATCGTTCGTGCCTGAAATGTCCGTTGTGCCTATGGGGCTCAGGACATCACGAGCTCAACAGATCTATTTTAGTCTTTCTTTGCTGCTTCTTGACTGTCGTCTTCTTCAATCTTTCCCTGCGGCTCTTTGGGAATCTCTTTGGCTTCTTCTGGGATATCCTTTGTTTCTTCGGGAATTTCCGTTACGTCTTCAGGACTTTCCTCAGGCTCTTCAGAGATTACGCTTTCCTTTTCTGCTTCTGGGATGTCCTCTGCAACTGCAGGTTCTGACTTCTGCTCTTCCTTTACCTCTGCGGGCAAATCTTGAGCGTCCTCTTCGGTCGGAGCAGCCGTCTCTTCTTTTTTCTCCTCTACTGCGGGACGTTCCATCTTCTCTTCGACGGATTCTGGTGCCGCTGTCCCTTTTTCAACAAGATCTGGCTCCAGCTCTTTCTCTTCCTTTATGCCGGGTTCCCCCTCTTTGACAACCTCCAGTTTGACTTCCGCCTTCTCTTCATGAAAGATTTTTATGGGTACGGTGTAATTCCCCAATCTTTTTATGGGCTCGTCCAGAAGGATCTTCTTTTTCTCCACTTCAAAGCCCTGGTCCACCAGCGTATCTCTGATATCCGTTGCGCTGACAGAACCGAAAATGACATCTTTTTCACTGGATTTGCGTGTAAAGGACAGGGTGACCGCGTTCAATCGATCGATGAGTTCTTGATAGGAGGCCATTTCTTTCTCAAAGCCTTTCTGAAGGACTTTTTTCTCGATCTCGATCATCTTCATGTTGCGTGATGTCACTTCGATGGCTATTTTTTTGGGGATCAGATAATTCCGGCCATAACCCGGCGCAACATTCACAATATCCCCTTTTTTCCCAAGGTTTTCTATGTTTTCGCGAAGGATAACTCTCATTTTTCCTCCATGTTCTTTTAGGCCCTCAATCGCTGATGTATGGGAGGAGAGCCAATAATCTTGCTCTTTTGATCGCTGTAGTGAGCTTCCGCTGATGGTATGCACACGTACCGGTGACACGTCTCGGAGAGATTTTTCCTCTTTCAGGAACATATTTTCTCAGGATGTCCACTTTTTTATAGTCGATCTCCCTCACTCTGTTCTCACAGAACCGGCAGACTTTTCTCTTCGGCGGAAAATACCTCTTGCCCATCCCTCTCTCACGCCTGTATTCTCTTGCCATCCTCAATTCTCCTTTGTCTCTTTGTCCTCAGGCGGCAGCTTCTCCTGGGGTTTCTCTTCTGGCTTTTCTTTGGGCTCTGCTTTGGGCTCTTCCTCTACCTCTGTTTTGAGGTCCTCCTTAGGCTCTTCCTTTTGTTCTGTTTCCAACTCTACGTCCTGTGCTTCTTCCGCTTCTGTCTTTAGCTCTTCTTTGAACTTCGCTTTCGACTCTACGTCCGCCTTTGTTTCTTTTTCAGGGGTTTCCTTCGATTCCAATGTTTGCTCTTTTTTGGGTTCCTCTATAGGCTTCTCTTTTGGCTCTTTCTTCAGGTCTTCTTTGAGCTCTTCCGCCGGAGCGTCTTTCTCCTTAGGGCTCTTCTCTTCTTTCACAGCCGCAGTTTCTCTCTTTCTCTTCGTGGGTGCCCGGCCTCTTTTTTTGGCGCTTTCCTTGATCTCATTTTTGACTGTCATATAACGGATGATCGTTTCTGTCTGTTTGAAACGTCTTTCCAGTTCCACCGGGATTGAAGAATCTCCCTCATAGAGGAAGAACACATAATAGGCTTCCTCAAACTTTTGAATGGGGTAGGCGAGCTTCCTCTTCCCCCATTCGTCCACGTTGATCATGTTCCCCTTTTTTTTAGAAACGACTTCTGCCATCTGAGAGATGAGTTTTTCGTTATCTTCTTCCGGCAGGTTGGGGGCGATTAAAAAAGCTGTTTCATACTGTCGCATTGACACCTCCTTATGGATGTAAAGCCCCTTCTTTCACAAGAAGGAACAAGGAGTTTCTTCCTAAATCTCTGAAACTCTTATTCAAACTCTATCAAGAATGATTTACCATTAAACCACAAACAGTCCTCAATACTCAAGCAGTTTTATCCAAAACATTTGGCGGTGTTGTGTCCGCCCTTGAACACGTTCACTTCTCAGGGCCAGATTGCGTGGGTTGATTATACAGGTTCATCGCGGACTCTATCTTTTCATCAAGGATGAGGCTGAGAGCACTCTGCGCTTTACTGAGTCCTTGTTCTAGGAGTGGTTTTTCTTCATCCAAAAAAGAAGAGAGGACAAAATCTGTCGCATCCACACCAGGCGGCAAGGGGCCAATCCCCACTCGGATCCTTGGGAAACGCCCACTGTTTAACTCGCGAACAATCGAATTCATGCCTTTGTGCGTCCCTGCGCTCCCTTCCTTTCTGACCCTTATATCCCCCAGGGGAATATCCAAATCGTCATACACGATCACGAGGTTTTCAGGAGCTATCCCCCCAGACGCGATGATCTGCTTCACCGCCAGGCCACTATTATTCATGTATGTCTGTGGTGTTGCCAGAAGGATTTTTATCCCCCCCCTTTCTTCCCATTTAGTCTTGGAGGAAAAAGACCGCTTTCTCAGCCTAACGCCCCAATCTTTGGCCACCCTCCGAACAAAAGAAAATCCGACATTATGCCGTGTCTGCACATACTGCTTTCCAGGATTCCCCAAACCAACCACAGCCCACAAAATCACTCTTCCTTTTTGGCGCCTTTCTCTTTTTCCTCGTCTTTCTCTTTTTTGATGACTTCGGGTTCCTCTCCCTCTGCGATGACTTCTTCCTCTTCTTCCTCTTCCTCGACAACAACTTCTTCCTTTGCCTGTGCATGGATCATTGCAATCACTGCCTCTGGGTCGCTGATCCAGTTCGCCCCTTCAGGAGGAGAAATCTCTTCGACCTTTATAGATTGGTTGATGTGGAGGTCCGAAATATCCACTTCGATGTTCTCGGGAATAGCCTTGGGTAAGCACTCGATCTCGATCTCTCTCGTGACAAAATCGACAAACCCCCCTTCCGCCTTCACACCAACCGCCTCGCCGGTAAGGATGAAGGGAACCATGACTTGGATCTCCTTATCCATAGCGATCAAGATGAGGTCGACATGAAGCAACTCATCATTGACAGGGTTTATCTGCACTTCTTTGATCATGACATCCTGGGTCTTGGAATTATAGGAGACTTTAAAGATCGTGTTCTCGCCAGCCTCAGACCTCAAGATTTGGAAGACATCTTTTTTATCGAGAATGAGGGATACATTCTCCGCCTGTGAGCCGTAAAGATTGGCTGGGACTCTTCCCTCCCTCCTCAAGTACCGAGATGCGTTTTTCCCAAAAATCTCTCTTATTTCGCCTTTGATCTTAATTCTCATCTCTCAATCCTCCTCAAGTAAACAGAGAACTCACTGAGAGGCCCCTGTTGATCCTCAGGATCGCCTCTCCAAAAAGCTCTGCAACCGAAAGAACGACAAACTTCTCCATAGAGTCCGATCTACTTCTCAATGGGATCGTGTTCGTCACAATAAGCTTTTCCAAGTTTGAATTATTGATCCGTTCCACAGCTTTTCCGGACAATACCGGGTGTGTGCACGCGGCAAACACCCTCAGAGCTCCGCTCTCTCTTAGGGCTTCAGCACTCTGGACGAGTGTTCCTGCTGTGTCTACCATATCATCAACGATGATGACGTCTCTCTCTTTCACCTCTCCGATGACGTTAAAGACTTTGGCCACATTGGGAGCAGGCCTCCGTTTATCGATGATGGCCAGGTCCGATTCCAGTCTCTTTGCAAACCACCTCGCTCGGCCAACCCCGCCTGCATCAGGAGAGACAATGACCAAGTCTTTCAATCCCAACGAGTGGATATATTTGACCAAAACAGGGAAAGCCACCAAGTTGTCCATAGGGACAGAGAAAAACCCCTGAATTTGAGGAGAGTGAAGGTCCATAGCCAATACCCTGCCCGCTCCGGCTGCTTCCAGCAGGTCGGCGATCAGTCGTGCGGATATCGGAACACGGGGCCTGTCTTTCCAGTCTTGCCTCGCATAGCTGTAGTAGGGGATCACTGCAGTGATACGTTCTGCAGAGGCCCTTTTGAAGGCATCGATCATCAGGAATAGCTCCATGAGATGAAAATTTGCCTCCTCGCCCCCTGTTTGAACGATGAAAATATCCTCTCCACGAACATTCTCGTCGATGTAGAAATGGATCTCCCCGTCGCTGAAGCGTTCAAGCACGCATTTGCCCAACTCAATGTCGAGATAACGAACGATCTCTTGGGCAAGTGCGGGATTCGAGGACCCTGCAAACACTTTCATCGTATTTTCTCTTTTCACATCAGCTCCTCTTGCTCGATCTCTCCCTTGGGGGAAAAAGCTGAACTCAAGCCCTGGCTGGGGTGGGAGGATTCGAACCTCCGAATGGCGGCTCCAAAGGCCGCTGCCTTACCGCTTGGCTACACCCCAGCATGCAACCTGCTCCAGTATCGCTCTCGTGGGATCGTCTCCACGAGGAGCGATGGATGTATTTTGTTCAGCTCCCTTAAGGCCTCTCTGGCCTTTCTTTCCACCAGATAGAGACCAAAAAGAGCAGAGCCTGAACCACTCATCAAGGACAGCTCTGGCTCCAATCTCTGAAAAAGGCTCTTTATGGCTTTTATCTGAGGGTATGAACGAAATACCGTCTCTTCTAAACTGTTTTCCAATAACTGTAGTTTACGACTCTCTAAAAACCTGATAATTTTACTGTCTTTGGTGTTTGAAGTCAAGGAGGGGCGGAACTGGCTGTAAACGGACGCTGTTAAAACCGTCGTTTCGGGCAGGACAAGAACACAATAATAAGGGGGGAGGTCCTCTATGGCTTCGACCTCATCCCCTCGTCCCAAGCCCAAGCACAATCCCCCCTCAAGAAAATAGGGGACGTCGGCACCCAGTGTCTTCCCCAATTCCATCAGAGCGCGCTTCCCAAGATCCAGCCCCCAAAGCCTGTCCAGAGCGTAGAGCGTCACAGCCGCGTTGCTGCTCCCTCCCCCCAATCCCTTACCTGGTGGGATGCGCTTGTGCACCCTCACCTCAACGCCTGTGAAAACATCGTGATTATCTCTCAAGAGTTGAGCGGCCTTATGAATGAGGTTCCTCTCATCCCAAGGAACGCGTTTATCATCCCCCCTTAAGAGAATCGTATCGGCGGGGATGGGGCGGAACTCTAAAACATCATAAAGGTCGATCGCCTGGAGGAGAGTCCTGACTTCGTGGTAATCGTCCTCCCTCTTCCCTAACACTTCCAGCCCCAGGTTGATCTTGGCGAAAGAATAAAGCTTCATCTTAGAACAGCTTTTGAATCTCTTCCCACGTTTTTTCTTCGTATCTTTGAATAAATCCGGTCGAGAAGGCCCTTTCATTCAGAGGTTGATTAAAACCAATGTTCCGGATCTTAAGGCGCCCTTCATTCAGAGGGTGTGAGAAAAAGATCGCGTGTGCGATGTCTGTGTTGGCGATGAACTCCTCCACATAAAATCGGAGGTCTCCTCTATTCCCGCGGACGATCCTATTCCGTTTATCCCTCTCGAGGTCCCATTCGAAGAGAGGATCTTCCTCCTTGTCTTCGGGCCAGCGGCCGCTCAAGAGAGAGGCCATCTCCTCCAGACTCAAATGAAATCCCATAAACCGGAAGATGATCTCCTGTTCCTCGGCTCGCCAATAGATTTTTTTTGAAGGAAGGACAAAATAGGCTTGGTTGTCGGTCATGATGACCTGGTAAATTGCACGTCCCAGAAAATCTGACGCATCGATCCTTCCTCTATCCGGAGAAACGAACAGGAACGAGAACTTGGTGCGCGCCGAGCCCTGTACCCCCTCATACCATAGTGAAGCATATCCCTCCATGCTCTCGATCTGGGGAGGAACAGGAGTGAGCAACACAGGAGATGTGCTGCAGTGCGAAAGAGACAACAAGACAAGGCAAATGCCGAGAAGTTTATACAGTCGCAATTCTAGCCTCTAAAGGTGAATGCAGATAGCCCCGATCACGGAGCGTTCTCTCCATCCCCCTCTTATTTTTCCTTTGTCTGCGCTTCGCCTGTATCTGTGAGCTTGAATCCGTAGTTTTTTGTTTTGTATTTTTTATCTTTGAATTGACTCAAATACAATTCTTCGTCTTTATCAATTCTCTGGCTACGAAAGACGCGTTTTTCCCCCTCACTAGAAAGGTGAAAGCCATAATCTTGTGTCTTTATTCTTTTCCGTGACTTCTTTTTATGGCGCAGAATGGGATAGAGAGGGGACGTGATTTTTCTGCCGAAACAGGAAAGGTTCGGGTTCAGGATCATCAGTATGACAAAGGCTCCAAATATGATGATTACACCGTAGGTCGCCCAATTCATGTATGTCCTCTTGCCCTCGAAATGTCCCCTGCTTTCATAATATCTTTACCTTAAAATATTTAAAAAATGCCGATGCTTATTATAAGTCTCTCTTTATTTATAGTCAAATCAACCCGCCCTGTCGCATCCCCAAACCCGTGATGGCATGAATACACATTGTCTTATTGAGTATCCCAATCCCCGCACGCCAGGTTAAACGATTTCATAAAACGTGGAGAAGACAGAGTGTTTGGGAAGGAAACCGGGAAGGAGATTAAGCGATCAATGTTTTTCGTCGGTGTCTTCTTGAAAATCAGGAAACATGGACATTACTTTCTCTTTGCCCAAGTAAAAACCGAGAAAGAATGCTGAAGAAGTGACGATGACCGTGAAGATCGATTTCAGAATATATCTCATAGCAACTACCCATTCTTTTTTAACGGAATCTCGAAGAAAAGTCAAATTAAAAATGGCTGAAACACGGGCAATCCCTCGTCAATTATGGGATTTCTTGATATAATAATTGTTTCAACCCGTTTCAAGATGAGGCAAGGGATATGAAACATAAAATTCTATCCATCATCCTAATAGGAGTCCTGGTCTCCTTGCCCGGTTGGGCACAGGGCATTCGTAAGTCCGTGTGTGCGGGAAGCTGGTATGACAACAAGCCAGACGCCCTTTCCCGTCAGCTGGACAGGTATCTTCTTCAGGCAAAGATCCATGCCCCAACAGAAGGCATTGTCGGACTTGTGGCTCCTCATGCCGGGTACGTCTATTCAGGGCACATCGCCGCCCATGCCTATCGCCTCGTTCACGGAAAAAACTATGATACGGTGATCATCATCGGCACTGCGCACCGATATGGGTTTAGAGGGTGTTCGATCTATCCCAAAGGCGGTTATGAAACTCCGTTAGGCGTGGCTGAAATCGACGAAGCTCTCGCATCCGCCCTATCCAAAGCTTCAGGTTTCAAGTACATCCCACAAGCTCACGCGCAGGAGCATTCTGTGGAAATGCAGGTTCCGTTTGTGCAAAAAGTCCTGCCTGAAGCCAAGATCGTTCCCATCGTCATGGGAGCCCCTTCGAAAAAAACCATCTCTTCGCTCGTGACGGCGTTCTCTAAAACTCTCCGCGGTAAAAAGGTGCTGATCGTCGCCTCTACGGACCTTTCGCACTTTTTATCAAAGGAAAAAGCCAACGCAGTGGACGCAGAAACCTGTGCTCTCATCGAATCCATGGACACAGACACCATCATAAAAAAAATGGGGCGGAGAGAAAACATCATGTGCGGCGGAGGGCCCGTAGCAGCGGTCCTTCTGTATGCAAAGAAGATCGGGAATCCCAGGGTGGAGACCTTGAAATATGCGGATTCATCCCAAGTTGGAGGAGATGAGTCTAGCGTTGTGGGATACATGGCTGCCGTCGTTTATGCAGGGGCCGGCTCCACTCATTCATTCTCTCTGAGCCCCGAAGAACAAACAAACTTACTAAAGATCGCCCGGGAAACACTCGAAAGATATGTCCTCAACAATGAGATCTTTCAACCGGAAACAGACAATCCAAAGTTCTTGAGTGAGAAGGGCGCCTTTGTCACGCTGAAGAAAAACGGAGAGCTTAGAGGGTGCATCGGGTTCATCGAGCCGGTTTTGCCGTTGCACCAGACTCTTGTCCAGGCCACGATCTATGCCGCCTCCAAGGACGCCCGCTTTCCTCCGGTCACCCCCTCCGAGCTAAAGGATATCGACATCGAGATCTCTGTCCTCACTCCTCTTAAAAAGATCGAAAATCCCGGAGAAGTCGAAGTGGGAAAACACGGGCTCATCATCGTAAAGGGAAACCGGAGAGGTCTTTTGCTTCCTCAGGTCCCTGTAGAAAATCGATGGTCTCGACAGACTTTTCTCCAACAGACCTGTCAAAAAGCCGGACTGCCAAAGGACGCCTGGAAATCCGGGGCCGACATCTACACCTTCGAAGCTATCGTATTCCATTAGCATCGTGTGTATTTCCGAATCCATGATGACTTGAATACTTATAACGCTATTTAGTGATCAGATTGTGTGATGGAGAAAACCGTGAGAAGGGCTGGACGGGCATGGCACATCTCCCTAAGGGAGATGTGAGGGAAGCCCGGAACCGAGCGAAGTTTCCTCGCTGGGGAAACTGAGAGTGTTTTCGATATCATATAATCTAATCACTCTGAATGACATAAACATGGATTTGGAAATGCTTCGATTAACATCCAGCTGTTTGATATCGAAGAAAACTCTGCTATAATATGGCACTTCTAAGCGAGACAATAAAATGCCGTTATACGAATACAAATGTTCAAAGTGTGGCGTTGTTTTCGAGGTCATCCAAAAAGTCACGGATCCTTCTCTAAAGAAATGCATCCAGTGCGGCGGGGCCGTCACAAAAACCATATCAGCCCCGACCATCCAATTCAAAGGCAGTGGCTGGTATGTCACGGATTACGCAAAGAAAACACCCGCTGAGAAAGAACAAAAGCCTCCGGCCAAAGAGAAAAAGGAGACAAAAAAAACTGAAGTCTCCCCTCCCAAAAAGACAGAAAACCAGCCCTCTTCCTCAAAAAAATAGTCCCAGCATACGCAAGGCGTTGGAAGTGCTTACTATGGACCAGCAGTCTTTGACAAGACCAGATCAAGTGAATACAATTGATGGGATGAAAATCGTAGTTCGTGCGCCAAACTGGATCGGAGATGCTATCCTCTCGCTGCCTGCTTTGACCTCTTTGCGAACAAACTTCCCCGATGCGGAGATATGGGTCACAGCTTCCGAATGGACGAAAGGAATTTTCGCTCCTCTGGATTGGGTACAGGGGACCATCTCTC
>WTAW01000310.1 GCA_013139435.1 Candidatus Aminicenantota bacterium
CCAGTAATCCCAGGAATACGACAAAAAGGATAAGAGTAGTCTTGAATTTCATAGGGACCTTCTTCTTGCCCAGATGGTTATACCCGTTACGAGGACAGCCAAAGGAAGAATGATGAGAGAGACAAAAAAGATCATCCTCCCTTGAGAGGGTGTGAGCTGGATCGTTTTGGGAGATGCTGTCTTAGGTTGTATGGATATAAGGTCTACTTCTTCTGTCAACCAAGCTGCAGTGTTGAGAAAAAGGTTGCCGTTCCCGGAGGTGTAGTAATAACGGTTGGACACGAAGTCCGAATCGCCGAACACAGCCAACCGGCCTTCGGATTTGGGCTTTTCCTCCTCAATCTCCGCTCCACTTTCTTCCTTATCTTCTTCTTGAGGTATCTCCTCTTTGACTTCTGCACCTGACTCAGCTTCGGTCTCTTCGCTCTCTGCGGATTCTTCCTCCGTTTCGTCGTCTCTATATTCTATAGTCGCGACTACGGCGAGAGGGATCGGGCCGGCTTTGTCCTTCTCCTCATCGAATGTCACCTGCTGTTCTTCCAGTTGTCTCTCAGACCAGGAATTTTGGCTGGTCCTGGCCAATACAGTGGTGCTTATGCCTTCTGGCTTCTCTTCAGTTGTATCCACAGAACGGGCAAAGGGAAAGAACGTGGCATAACGGAATTTGCTCGTGATGTCGTGGTCTTCATATTCGCTCACTACGGGCATGAAATAATCGCCTCCCATGAGCCTCGAGACAGTATCCACGATCACATCGTCTTCGAGCTGTATGCCGAACTCGGCAAGGAATTCACTGAGGCCTGGTGCTGTCTGCGGGTCGACCATGAAGAACACTCTGCCGCCTTTATGGAGATAGTTGCGAATGGTTTCAATTTCATCGGGAAAAAGATTCTTCTCCGGGCCGGGGATAATGAGAAGGTCGACATCATGGGGAAAGGTATCGGGGAGGGCCAGGCTCAATATTTTCACTTCGTAGGCAAGCTTTTCCAGTTCGGCCTTGGTCTGTGAATAACCATTATCCTCCAGATCCTCGATGCTTCCTTCACCATGACCCTCGAGAAAATAGATGGTTTTCTTTTTTTCTCTCGAGATCTTGATGATCGCGTTCGTGATATCTTCCTCGCTCGTGGAGGTGATACGGCTTTCCTTGTCCCCGCTTTCGAATATAGTAGTGCCGTCTTCTGTGACCTCGTACCTCTTGACAAGCCCGGGGTTCTTATCGGGGTCTATGAATTCATACTTGATCTTGGAGGTATGATAGGTGTAGTTATCCATCAAGTATTGCAGAGTGCTCCGTTGGTAGTTTCCTTCGAGAAAGAAGCTCTTGATTCTGATCTCATTCTCCAGATTCTTGAGGACGGTCACGGATTGGTCGGAAAGGCTGTGAACCTTCGCTTCAGTGAAGTCAAACCTATGGTGGTACTTGGAGAAGATATAGTTTATGAGCACAAGGATTCCGATCACAAGGATAACGATCATAAACAGATTGCTGGAGTAGAGGAAAGATTTACGCTTTAAGCCCTGTTTGAGAAGAGAAAGATTCAGGGCGATATAGACCAAAAGCGACACGATGCCCAAAGCGAACAAGATGTAAGGGAACGTTTTTTTGTAAGGCCAGATTCGGATGAGCACAAATGCTGCAAAAATAAGAGCTATACTGATATAGTTCAAATTTTTCTTAATGTTGTCCATTGTCTACCTCCATCTCCGCGATTGAATCACAGAATGCGTGAGGAATAGTCCAAAGAATATGAGGCTTAAATAATAAACAATATCTGTGGTGTCCAGAATGCCGCGGGTCATGTCGTCAAAATGTTGGAAGAACGAGAGATAGTTCAAAACACTCCTCCAAATGCCTCCGGTGAATTGAGAGGCCCAGTTGAGCACAAAAAAGAGAAGAAAGAAGCCAAAACCCAATGACGCAGCGACGATCTGATTTTCAGTGAGAGAAGAAAAGAAAAGGCCCAAAGCCATAAATGCAGCTCCTATCAGGAATAGCCCGAGATAGCCATTGAGGAGCGGTAGAACTTCAGGATTGCCGAAAGCAAAGACGAAGACAGAAAGAAGGCTGTTCAGGAAGAGCATGACCAAAAGGACGAACAGGGACGCAAAATACTTACCCAGGATTATCTGGCTTATGGAAACGGGGGATGTGTAGAGGAGCTCATCTGTTTTGCTCTTTTTCTCTTCAGAAAATAGCCGCATCGTCAGGATGGGAACAAGAAAAAGCAGAATGATGTTGATGTTATGGAACAGGGGAGCGTAGACCATCTGATTGATGTTTAGCTGTTGGTAGTACTGAGGATTTCTCGCCATCTGCATGGACTGTAGGTTGAACCATTGGATGAGAGTGTAGAAGAAGAATCCGGTTACGATCAAAAAGACCGTGATGGCGACATAAGCGATGGGAGAGGTGAAATATGTCCTGATCTCCCTTTTACAGATTGCCCATATGTTGTTCATTGTTCTGTACCCCCTGAGACAACCTTGAGGTAGAGATCTTCAATATTCATACCTAGAGATCTCATTTCGATAAGTCCCAAGTGATTGTCCACGATATATCGGGTGATCACATCCCTCAGGTCCTTATCTTTCCCCCATTCGAGCTGAAATCCGTCATCCACCCGGGACACGTTCTCGATTCCGGGGAGGCCCCTGAAAAGGGGCATCAGTTCCTCTTCTGATTTTTTGAGCCGGATAACCACACCATCTTTTTCTACGAGGGAAGATGTAAGCTCTTCCAGTGAGCCCGAGGCCTTGAGTTGTCCATCACTGATGATGACCACTCCATCACAAGTCTGAGTAACTTCTGCTAGGATATGGGTCGATAGCAATACGGTGCGCTCACCCTTAAGCGAGCTTATGAGCTGTCTGATCTCGATGATTTGAGCCGGGTCGAGGCCTATGGTCGGCTCATCCAAGATCAGTATCTCTGGGTCATGGATCAGTGCTTGCGCAATACCCACACGTTGCTTGAAGCCGCGAGAAATATTCCGGATGAGGCGACGTTTCACCAGTTCCAGTCCGCTTATCTCGATCGATCTTCCGATAGCTTCCTTTTTTTTATTCGGGGGGATCTGTTTGATCTCGGCGACAAACTTCAAGTATTCCTCGACAGTCATCTCAGTATAGAGGGGGACCACTTCAGGAAGGTATCCGGTTATTTTTTTGGCTTCGTTGGTCTGTTCGAAGACATCATACCCAGAAACTGTGGCTTTTCCGTCTGTGGCTGGGATATACCCGGTGAGGATCCTCATGGTCGTTGTCTTTCCAGCAGCGTTCGGACCGAGGAGTCCCCAGATCTTTCCCTTCTCGACTTTAAAACTGAGGTCTCGAACGGCTACGAGATCTCCGTATTTTTTTGTGAGGTGTTCCACTTCGATCATCTATGGTCTCCTTTCTTTTTTGCATCGTAAAACATAAAACATAAAATGTAGGGACCGTTTCTCAAAACGGTCCGTTCGGGGGACGGACCCTACATCCGCTCCGGCAGGGGGATCCCCATAAGCGACAGTGCTTGTTTCAGGATTTCTTTGATATAGAAGATCGTCAAAATGCGGATCTTCTTGATCTCCGGATCTTTCTCTGCGAGGATCGAATACTTGTGGTAATAGGCATTGAATTTTTGGCTCAGGTTAAAGGCGAATTTTGCCAGATGAGAAGTTTCCAGAGACCGAATCGTGTGAAGGATCTCTTCATCGAGTTGTGATGCAAAGAGGACGATCTCCCAAAAGTCAGAAAGCTCATTTTCAGAGAGTGCGGAGATGAACTTCTCTTTTTCCGGCAAATGCGCCAGGATATCCTCGACACGGAGATCTTCTCTCTCCTCGAGCTTGCGGAATATGCTGTTGATCCGGACGCACGTGTACTGAAGATAAGGTCCGGTTTCCCCTTCAAAGCTCAATGCATCCTCGAAATCGAAGATGATGAGAGAGTTCCGTGCGTATTTGAGCATGAAATACCTCAAAGCACCGATGGCGATCTGGTGGGCGATATCGACCTTTTGATCTTGAGAAAGATCCGGATTCCTCTTGTTTACCTCATAGAGGGCCTTTTTCTCCAGCCGGTCGAGCAGATCATCGGCTTTGACTCCCAATCCCTTTCTCCCTGAGACTTCGAGAAAATCCTTGTCCTGATCTTCCTTAGAAACAATCACATCCAATTCTTTCAAGCTATTCGGGGACAGGGCCACCATTTCGTAGGAAAAATGGATGGATTTTTCTGCCTGCTTAAAAAACTGCAAGGATTTGAGCCCCTGGACTACCACTTGCTGCAGATAGGATTGACGGGTGTCGATCACGTTATAGACAAGGGTTCCTTTCCCAAATTCTGGCGTATCGTTGTGGGGCTTGGATGTTGTGATCCATATGATCTTATCACCGTCTTCGATGAACGGTTCATAGTAGAAATCTTTGTCCAGAAGACCGAATTTCCAGAGCTGGTATGCGATATCCTTGCCCACGTAGGTGACTGTCTGGTCGGACCGGACGATGACTTTCTCCCGGTCTGCTTCCTCTTCGAGTTTCATCACCCAGCAGCCTTTATTCACTCCATCATCCATGAATTCTATCGCTTTTTTCTCTTTCAATAGGGTAAAAGCTCTGTCCCAGAATTTTAAGGCCAGTATGCTGCTCTCACAGGGCAGGAGGTCGTAACTGATATCGAGCCTTTTCATTGTGTTGAGATGGGCTCTGATGATCCTTCGGGAGATGTGATCTGCCATTTGAATTTCCGGGGCCTGACCCTCTTCGATCTTCTTCAGGATCTCAGACCGCCTTTTCTGCGCCTCAGGGTGCTTTTCGAAATATGTGGATACCCGGGCGTAGAGGTCCCAGCAGTAGTAATCGAATTTTCCCTCGAAACGTGTGAGATCCTCCAGGCTTTTTTTCTCCAGGTCCATAAATCCGAAGACCACATCCACAACTTGGACTCCAGTGTCGTCGATATAGTTTTGGATCTCAACCTTCTCGCCTTTGTGAATTAAGCACCGGCCGAGCGTATCTCCCAGGCAGGCATTGCGCAGATGTCCGATATGGGCGGTTTTGTTGGGATTGATATTGGTATGCTCGATGATGATCTTTTTTTCTTCAGGAACCAGGTCCGATCGACCAACTTGCCGAAGTCTCTGGAGGAAGAATTCTGGTTTTTTCAGATACAGGTTGATAAAACCAGCTCCAGCAACCTCTGCTTTTTCAATACCCTCGAGAGGGGAGAGGAGAGACAGGATCTCTTGGGCAATTTCTCTGGGATTGCGTTTGAGTTTCTTTGCAAGCTGGAAAGGGAAGGCCAGTGCCAGGTCTCCCATTTTTATACTGGGAGTGGTATCGATGTCCAATTCAGACTGGTCTATGGGATACTTCTCACCGATTTTTTTATGGATATTTTCCTTTAAGTCCGCTTTAAATTTGATCATTTCAGGTTTCTCATTATAACAAATTTCGTCGTTGGAACAAGACTATCGGAATTTATGTTGCATTGATAGAGATTATATGGTAGTTAAATATTTTGGATTATTCGTAAGAAATATCGACTGTTTTTATGAAAACCACAAAACTATATTCTTCCCAGAAA
>WTAW01000155.1 GCA_013139435.1 Candidatus Aminicenantota bacterium
GATTCTTTGCTATCTCACTTTTATGCTTCATAGCAACTGACAAAGCTGTATTTCCTTCAAAAGGCACTCTTCCAGTAACCATTTCATAGAGGATGACTCCCAGAGAATAGATGTCTGATCGCTGATCAACGTCCTTTCCCTCTGCTTGTTCGGGACTCATATACTCAGGTGTCCCGATCATCATTCCAGCATCTGTGATTCCTTTGGTTTTTATTGACCTGGCTATCCCAAAATCCATGATCCGGTTAGATCCTCGCCTGGAACGTATTCCATTGTGATATAGTAGTTGCCTTTATCTTCGCCAAGGTCATACATCCCACAAATGTTCTTGTGTCTGATTTTACGGGCAGTAGTCAGTTCATTTCTGAACCTATCAATCGTTTTTTTATCTGCAGCAATCTCGGGTTTAATAAGCTTCAAGGCAATTTCTTCTTTTGCCTTCGTGTCCTCAACGCGGTAGACCTTCCCCATACCGCCTGTGCCAAGCTCTTCGATGATCTCGTATCTATCAGCGAACACAGTACCTCGTGTGAGTTCCTGGACTGGAGTTTCAATGGTTCTGGTTTGGGCGGGGATATCTTTTGAAGGGATTAATTGAGTGCCGCAATCACCGCAGAAGATTTGTGTGGGAAGAGTCAAATTGTATTATGGGGCTCGACCGTATATGTCCTCCCTGACTCAGTTTCAAAGGCAATCAATCCGTCTGGAGTGGTTACCACTGGCACGGACTGCCCTTCAGTCGTGATTTTTACAGAATTAATTACACGCAGCCGGCAGGTTTTTCCCAGCAGAGATCGAATGTCTGCATAAGAAAGGCGGCCTTTTTCCCAGGTCACATCCAGTTCGAATCCTCCCCTGGCCTTTAAGCCTTTCACCTCTCCGGATCGCCAGGAATCCGGCAGAGCCGGAAGCAAATAGAGTTCGTTCTCATGCGACTGGACGAGCATTTCCGCCACGGCTGCGGAAATCCCGAACAGACCATCCACCTGAAGTGCTCGGGAGCAGATGGCATACAAACTATCATAGGTATAGTGATGGATGTAGTACTGGAAATTATCCATGGCTTTTTCGGGATTTTGCAGCCGGGCCCAACAGGCCATCTTCCAGGCAGAAGCCCAACCGTTGCCCTCCAATCCCCTCTGTTCCAGCACCACACAGCAGCCCTCCGCCAGATCAGGCGTTCGACGCAACGATATCTGGTTCCCGGGGAACAGGCCGTACAGATGAGAGATGTGACGGTGGCTTTTTTCCTTCTGGCCCCAATCCTCCAACCACTCCTGCAGATCACCGTTTTTACCGATCTGCATGGGCGCCAGGCGTTCCCTAACACCCAAAACCTCTTGGCGAAATTCCCGGTCCACATCCAGGATCCCAGCCGCTTCCACCACATAGCCGAAAAGGTCGTGCAGAAGCTGCGTGTCGATAGTAGAACCGGCACAGATCGTGGTGCCTGGCGACATCCAGCCACAGACTTCATCATAAAAGGTGTCATTCCCCGGCCAATCCGGGAAGTTTTCCGGTGAGGTCGAGGGATTTGTTACTAACCAGCCGTATTCAGGATGTTCGACGAGAAAATCCAAGAAGAATTCCACACACCCTTTCAGGATGGGATAGAATTCCCTTAAAAAGTCCTTATCGCCGGTGTAGAGATAGTGCTCCCAGAGATGGGTGCAAAGCCAGGCGCCTCCGGTCGTAAACGCCCCCCAATCGGGCCCGTCCATAGGTGCGGCCACCCTCCAAATGTCGGTGTTCTGGTGAAACACCCAGCCTTGAGCTCCGTAGTGCTCCTGTGCGACATCGCTGCCTTGGTCGGTTAGCTCCCGGATCATCTGAAACAAAGGCAAAGCGCATTCGTTCAAATTCCCGACCTCAGCCGGCCAGTAGTTCATCTCGGTGTTGATGTTGGTGGTGTACTTCGAATCCCAGGAGGGATTCATGTCCTTGTTCCAGATCCCCTGAAGAGTAGCAGGTTGGGTACCCGAACGCGAGGACGAAATCAGCATATAGCGTCCGAACTGGAAGCAGAGCGCGGCCAGGTTTGGATCGTTTTTTCCATCGAATTTTTCCCGGCGTTCATCCGTGGGTGCATAGGACAAGGGAGTAGTCCCCAGATCCAGAGAGACCCGGCTAAAGAGCTGCTGATGAGCCTGAATATGCTCCTGCTTGATCTGGTTATAGTCTTTTTTTCCAAGCGCTGTGAAGACAGTCTCAACCCGCGACTGCGCATCGCCGCTGACATCCTGGTAGTTAACAAAATTAGTGGCTGCCGCAATAAAAAGAGTGACGGCATCTGCCTCTTGAATGATAAGGTCGGTCTCGTCCCTCCGCATCCTCCCACCCTCAGGAACAGCTCTCAACTTCCCTAAATAGTGGAGATTCCCCTCCACTCCCAGATAATCAGCGGATTTCCCCCGGAGCATCAATCCATCCTGGCCGTAACCGTCCATCCGGAAATAATCGGTCGCATAGTTGGAATGGGCCTGGTTGCGGTATCCCCGCAGATTGACCACACAGGATATCTGACCGGGTCTATCCGCGGTCAGACGCACTACGATCACCTGATCGACAGGCGTAACCAGAACCTCACGTGTGAAGTGTATCCCATTCTGATGGTACGAGGTTGTCACCAGAGCCCGTTTAAGATCCAGCCGATGGCTGTATTCTGTTACCTCTCCGGCGGTTGCGAATTTGAGCACCACGTCTCCAAAGGACTGATACTTCATCTGCTCCACGGGATAGCCCATAAGATAGCGACCGAACAGCTTGTGAGCCTTCTGGTACTCTCCTGCAAAGATCAGCTGCTGAATCTCCGGCAGCGCCTTGTGCCCCTCTTCTACTGTCTGCGAATAAGGGCCTCCGGACCAATAGGTTTCTTCATTGAACTGAATCCGTTCCTCATCCGTTTTTCCAAAGACCATAGCCCCCAAGCGGCCGTTTCCCACCGGCAGCGCATTTTCCCATTTATCTGCAGGCTGGGCGTACCACAAGACTGTCGTGGGATCTAAGTCTCCGAAAGGGGCTTGAGATGGCGTAGGCTCTGGACTACAGGCAACAAAGGCCAGGAGTGCGAGAAACAAAAAAATAGACAGAATTCTTCCCCAGTTGCGAGAAGTTTGAAAAAGGCAAGTCATACCGATTTGGAATCCTTAGTATATCGATTATGATCCAGGATTACCAGTTATCTCATCAGGTCATAGATTCTCTAAAAGATATCGTGTTAGCAATTCGAACAAGTGTCGGGAGGTATTTTCCCCCTCAGAGATGCCATGCGTCCGGTTGGGATAGGACATCATGGTAAAGTGTTTATTGTGCCTGATCAGCTCGTTCACCAAGGCCTCGAAGCTTTGGTAATGGACGTTGTCATCGGCCGTGCCATGGACAATGAGCAGATTACCCTTGAGCTGGTAGGCGAAGGTGATGGGAGAGCCCAAGCGGTATCCTTCTTCATTGTCATCCGGAAGACCCATGTAGCGTTCCTGATAGATGGTGTCGTAGTACAATTGATTGCTGACAAAAGCGATGGCCATTGCGGTCTTGTAGAGATCGGGGTAACGGAAGATGGCATTCAAACTCATCTGGCCGCCTCCACTCCATCCCCAGATGCCGATCCGGTTGGGATCTACATAAGGGCGCTCTTTGAGGATAGCTTTGAGTGCCGCGGCTTGATCGGCTGATGCTAGGATCCCGATCTGACGATATATACATTTGCGCCACTCTCGACCGCGAGGAGCTCTAGTGCCACGATTGTCTATACTCATCACCAGGTACCCCTTTTGATTAAGCAAAAGATGCCAGAGATAGTTCCGTGCACCCCATCTGTCCTGCACAGTGCTGTCCCAAGGCTCCCCATAGACATGGAGCAGCAAGGGATAACACTTGTTGGGATCAAAATCCGGAGGCTTCATACACCAGGCATCAAGCTCTATCCCATCTCCAATATCCACCCGGAAAAATTCCACAGGTTGACGTTTGAGTTTTTCTACATTAGCCCGCAGTTTGGCATTGTCCATCAATGTCCTTACGACCTCATGCCCGGGCAGTCGAATCAGCTCGATCATCTCTGGATTCCCTGCCGATGAAAAGGTGTGAAAGGCCCATTTTGCATCCTGGGAGATCTGATAGCTGTGGTTTCCCGCTTGTTCCTCTGGAGTGATTCTTTCCAGGTTGCCGCTGCCGTCGAGAGGCACTCTATATAGAAAGCGCTGGGTGGGGTTCTCGGGAGAGGTGATAAAATACAACCAGCCTCCCTCTTCGTCGATGTGCTGGATGCTGACCACGTCATAACCACCAGGAGTCAAGCACTTCACATTATCTCCTGATCGGGAGATCAGATATGCATGATTCCAGCCATCCCTCTCGCTGACCCAAGTAAACCGCCGGCCATCCTCCATCCAGCGCAGGTCATCCACGACTTCCACCCAATTTTCATCCTGGTCAGTGAATACTGTTTTCACCTCGCCGGTATGGACATTCCCCAACATGAGCCAGTTTGTATTCTGCAGTCGGTTCAAGCGTTGAAATACGATCTCTTCGGAGTTATCCGCCCAATCCAAACGTGCAATATAATAATCCCGGGAATTACCAGGGAAGTCGAACCATCGTGTTTTTCCTCCTGCCGTTGGCACCACTCCGACACGGCAGGCAGAATTGGTTTGTCCGACTTTAGGATGTTTGAACGTGATGATTGATGGATAAAGATTAGCAGTGTTATTGATCATATGAAATT
>WTAW01000402.1 GCA_013139435.1 Candidatus Aminicenantota bacterium
GCGATGGGTGGAACCCTCTTTTCGCTCTCTCCAAAACCCAATCCTCCCTGGATGACTTCGATCTTCACATCGTTGTTGGGTTGATTATCCATGGTTACTACTCTGTAAAAGGTTGCTCCATCAAACAGATTGTTATCGACATACTTGAGGAAATTTGCTGCGGTTATGGGTGCATCCTTCTCATAGATATCCACAGTGATATCGCCCAATTCTGTTTTGATCAATACCTTAGGAGTTTCATTTGCAAACCCAAAAGAAACCATCGAAAAAATGGCTGTAATTGTAAATATCTTCCATGAAAGTCTCATATTTACCTCAAATTGATAAAATTTAAGATGAAACGATTAATCTGATTCTAGGATATTTATTCAAGAGGAGAAATTCAATAATTTATTTCTGCAAAGCTTCAAATGGAGTTCAAAAAAACCTTCGACATCTCCAGAGCACAAAAAGGCAACAGTCCCCTTTCTGTAGGTTGACAGAGGCGGGGGCATTATATAGGCTTAGTGAATCACAAAAAGGATGGAGGATGCGGCATGAAGTGTCACACAAAAATGGCCTTGGTAAAAATCACCCTTCTTTTGGCAGTATCAATAAGTTTTGGACTCACAATGGTTAAAGACAAAGATTCCATCAAACTCGCCATCGTACTGCAGCCCGTTTCAGGGAGCCGCAGCGGTCCGGAGATGTCACAAGGCCCGCAGGTCATGTATGAGGGCGTCAAAAAAATGCTGGCTGAAATGGGCATCGAAGAGGCTGCCAAAGAAATCGTGAAACTGACTCCCGAAGAGGATAAGGATTATGGAGTGTGGCACAGAGCGGGATTGGCCAATGGCCACCTGAATGAAACAGTGGCACGCCTGAGCAAAGAGGAGATGTTTCCCTTGGGCCTCTTAGCCAACTGCAACAGCTTGACAGGAATGCTGGCCGGGATGCAGCATTCAGGCCCTGGTCGGCGCCCTCTATCCGTAGGGCTCATCTGGCTGGATGCTCACGCCGACTACAACACACCCGAGACCACACTGAGCGGGATGCTGGGAGGCATGCCGGTAGCCGTGGCTGCGGGGAAGTGCCTCTTCAGACTGCGCCTCAAAGCCGGTCTGGAACCCGCCATCCCAGAGAAGAACATCATCATGATGTGCGTCAGGGATATGGATCCTCTCGAGGAAGAGCTTGTCCTCAATTCACACATCACTCTGATATCGACTGAGGAGATGATCAAACTGAGTCGCCGAATGAAAGAGGAGTATAAAAAGCTCTGCGATCGCGTCGATGTCGTCTACATCCACATCGACCTCGATGTGCTCGACGCCCCAGATATCCCAGGCCACACCTTCCAGATCCCGAATGGGCCGAATCCGGCTCAGCTGGGGAAAGCCCTCAAATACATGATGCGGAATCCCAAAGTGGGGGCGCTGGGGATAGCATCGTTCCCCACTCAAGAGGAGGTTCGCACCAAGAGCTTGGGATCAACACTCGAAGTTATCAAGGGCGCTCTTTTGGGACTTCAGGCCCGATAAATCAATCCCAATCGTTGATTAATTATCCTTGCCTTAATGTGACCAATCCGCAGGCGACATATCCTTATATCATCAAATCAGAATATTCGCGCTCAGTGATACATCCCGATAGGGGCACCCGGTGGAGGATCAAGATGTTCGATAAACGTAAAACTGCTCGGGTCCTTCCGAAACCGGTCAATCTCTGAAATTGCAAAGAAATAGTGGGCTTTTTGATTGTCATCTCCTGTCAAGTTCGCTTTTTGGGTGAGCATGATCTGCAACTCCGCAAGCTTCATGAAGGCAATGGCATGGGCTTGTGGGGAAACTCTCTCATCAACAGCCAAACGCATCAGACTGTACAGAAAAACATTGTCCACAACCCGCTGTATTTCTGCCTGTGTTCCGGATTTAAGCACAGACATCCAGGTCGCTGCAATCAGGCGTTCCAGGACATCCGACAGCCCGGGATAGTCTTTATTCCGAGAGTGATAATCGATGAGCCTTGAAACTCTCTCCGGTTGTAAGATCAGGCCGATCGTGTGGTTGGACACGGCCTCTGCAGCCCCTAAAGGATCGAATGTATCGCCGGTATAACCGCGTAAAAGCTCACGTGTCTCACGGTATCCCGGAGGCCGAGGAGGAATGAGATTTAAAAATTTTTCATCTATTTCCAGGTTTTGAGGCTCAATGGTTCTGAGTAATACTTCAAGTCCATGGCGTTGTTCAGCGCCTGGTACGATTTCCGGGTCTTCCTGAACATCACCCCGGAGTCTGTGATTGTAGTAAAGCCCACCGAGCACACTTGCGGCCGCCTCGATCTGATACCTGTGGAACATGTAGATGGGAACGAGCACATCTTCCAGTGTGGCCATAGGTGAACCGATTGGTATTCGTTTTTCTGAAAACGTGTCGAGAGCAATCGCCCTGACTTTCATCACATGTTCGAGCTCATCGACAGGATGTTTTCCGTTGTCCCACGTGTTGGCCAGGGGATGGGCACTGGAGATCCCCGCATCTTGCCCGGCCAAGAAGTACAATCCTTGCGAAAACGCTCCATCGAGTATGGCCTTGAGCTCCTTTTCCTCATCCACACCGTCAGGAAAATGGTGGTAGCCAAAGGCGATGGAGACCTTATCCCACTCGCCGACACCCACATCATAGGCATCCGACAGGTCGAGCGTACCATCCGCTCCGATTTTTATGAGTGGATGGGGATAGTCCATGACCGAAGCTCTGTCATTGACGCTCGAGGCATAATTATGGCCCAGCCCCAAGGTGTGCCCTACTTCATGGCAGGAGAGCTGCCTGATCCGCGCCAGTGCCATCTCCAACATTTCCGAAGAGTTGTCCTTTCCATCCTGGTAATCACCCACTAAACCCTGAGCGATGAGAAAATCCTGCCGAATCCTCAACGATCCCAGCGCCACATGGCCTTTGATGATCTCGCCCGTGCGAGGGTCTGTGACCGATGAGCCGTAGGACCATCCCCGTGTTGCCCGGTGGATCCAGTTGATCATGTTGTACCGGATATCCAGGGGGTCGGCTCCTTCGGGGAGTATTTGGGCCTGGAACGCGTTCCTGTAACCGATGGCTTCGAAAGCCTCATTCCACCAACTTGCCCCTTCGAGCAGGGCAGAGCGGATCGGTTCGGGCGTTCCAGGGTCGACATAATAAACGATAGGTTCAACGGGATCGCTGATCTTGGCACTGGGATCTTTTTTATGAAGCCTGTGGCGGACCGCATAACGTTTTGTGATCGGCTCGCTCACAGGAGTGGCAAAATCCATGAAGGTGAGGCCGGAAAAATTGGACCTGGGATCATAAACACGCGGTGTGTAGTTGTCATCGGGAAGTTGGATAAAGGAGTGATGCTGCCGTAAAGTGATGGCACCAGGATCAGGGGCAACCTGTCTGACATACATTCCAGGACTTTCTGAGGTGAATGTCAACATGGCCTCGACTTCAGTGTTGAGAGGGAAATTCTTCGTATTCGGCAGATAGATCGCCGACCGCGAGACATCGTACCTGAAATTGCCCTGGTTTCTCCGTTTTAAAGACCCTATGGCATTGTGGGCATCCCGCATGAAAAACTCGGTGGCGTCCACGAGCACGCGGCCCCCCTCCTCTGCCGTGACTTGAAAACCCCAAAGGGTCGAGCGCGCAAAAGCATCCTTAACAGCAACGAGCTCAGCAGGACTATCCGATGATGCCCGGAAAGAGTAGTTGGGCTGTATGAGAAGGACTTTGGGTCCCACACGAAAAAACTTGACGATGCGCGTTCTCCCCAACTGATTCCGGTCGAGACCCACATCATTAGAGCCCAGCCCCGCGGGGAGTGAGTGCACATACAGGAATTCTGTGTCGAGCTTGTCGATCTCAAGCCATATCTTCCCTGTCTTGGCATCCCAATAAAAGGGGAAATACCCTTGAAAGGATTTCATGCCAGCCGTTTTTTCTCCAATTGTGGGGCTCTGTGCATATGCCCCGACAGAGAGCAAACATAGGATGAACAACCATAATAAAGTTTTCCGCATTCGTTCCCTCCTATTATTTTATGAGATACAATCTGATCTGGTGCCCGTCGATATATTTACAGCCATCCTCGGTGTAAACACCGGATTCCTCGAAACCGATCCGGACATCCTGACCATCCCACTCAGGAATGCTGGATGTGCAGCTGTATTCGATGGCATAGCAAGTGTTCGTGTACAGAGGATATTCTCCACGCAGTTCACTTCCTTCTGGAGCGCGTCCCAAAGGCCTTGCGTCCATCGGAGGCCCTGCGGCATGGCCATGGATCCCCAAAGGATGTGAATAGATCAGCGGCTTCAGGCCAGCCGCTTCTCCCTTTTCCATAGCGGACTGTACAATCTCATTCCCCGAACGGCCGGTCTGGAATTCTCCTCTGAAGATATCGCCCAGTCTGTTTGTCCTGTGCAGGGCCTCTTTGATACCATCGGGCGCATCCTCTTCGCCGATATGGCAGACATAGGCCTGCCATTGCATGTCCGTGCAAAGATTGAGATAGACGATCCCCACATCACAGTGAAGGAGGTCACCCCGTTGGATAACCTTTGGATTTGCATTGTATTTCTCGTCGAGTTTTTTATGCCTCTGGATAGAAATGGATGGCTGGAACCACGTGCGCAAGCCCAGATCGACGATCTTCTGCCTGATCCACCAGACAACATCGTCCGTGGTCGTAATCCCGGGGGTGATCACTCTGTTCGAGTAAAACTCGGCGATGATATCATGGGCGATCCCCGCAATATGCCTGTAGAGACTGAGCTCTTTGGGGCTTCGGGTTTCGAGCCAGCCGATACAGAGATTCTCTGCGGATACAAGTCGGGATGACAATTCCGGTCCGAATGCTTTTTCCAGTTTCTCCTTTAAGCTCGATGACAAGCCATCCCCAAAGGCCCATTTTTGAGAGACGTTGATCCCGATCTTTTTGGGATTTCGTGTCTTAATAAATTCAGCCAGGCTCTCGAATTGTTTTTTGGTCTTGTCTAACCAAGTGGGCTTGAAGAAATCACCAATACCATAATACCCTCCCGAAAGCTTTTCGATGCCCTGTTCCTCACCCAAGTCGTGGAAGATGAGGATGGATGTGCGGCGAGCAAACATATGTGGCTCGGGGACCATGCTCATATACACAGGATCTTCGTTGTATTCTCTGTTGATGATAAGCCACATGTCGATGCCTTCCCGTCTCATCACTGTGGGGATGATGTTGTCCAACTTCCACCTCAAGATATCGTTCATCACCTTCGCTCTTTCTTTCAAAGGCAGGATGTTGTGGCTGTCATCCACAGCAGCGACGCCATAGTCCTGCGAATGCGCTGTGCTTATCATTATGCAAAAAACTGCAGCCGCCAAAATCCACACATTTTTTTTGTTAATCATCCCATCCACCTCCTTTATTTATAGCGCCAGAGCACTGTATCCTCACCGGAAGGTGCGTTTTTGGTGATGTGCTCTGCCATCAAATTGATGAGGTCAGCTCCGCGCGGTCCCCAACAGTGGGGCTTTCTATCCCCGTACTCGATAACACCATCATAATAGGGATTCTTTGTTCTCTCAAGGAATCTCTCCAGCAGTCGGACGGCGCTATCTAGATAAAAGGTATCCATGTCCCCCACGTAAATGTGGAGCTTCCCTTTGAGTTTTGGACCGAGTGTCGCCCAATCTCTCTTCAGGATATGCCGCAGGTCGTAGTTCTCTCTCCAATACTCGGCTACAGTGGGATCGATCTCGCCCGTGCGCTTATCGAACAGAGGTTTCACGTAACCGTCTGGACCTGCAGGTCCATAGACGGCCTTGAAGATGTCGATCTGCTCGCCGGACCTGTTTTTTGTGCCCATGGCGAGCTCCACATGATTGCGCTGTTTGATGGTCAATCGGGAAATGCCATCGATCGACCGGTCGCTAGAAGTGGGGACCTTGATCCAACCGAGCTCTTTGTAGTAAGCATTCTTATCCTTATAGATATCGATCGTCTGAAAATACCGAAAATCTACAGGATCAGGACACAAGGACCAAGTCCCTCCAAAAAAGTCCGGATGAAAGATCTGTAAGGCCAAGGATTCCCATCCGCCGGTGGAACCTCCGGAGAGGACTCGGGCATAGGGCTTACGGATGATCCGGAAATGTTCCTCCACATACGGGATGAGTTCCTGCATGATCGCGTCCCCATAAGGGCCGCAGTTTTCCGAATTCACAGCATAGGAGTCATCATAGTAGGGACAGGGATGCTGGAAAGTGATAAAGATCATCCGGGGACACTCATCGGACACCCAATACTTGGAGAATTCAGACCCTCTCCTCCGCCTGAGATCATCTAGATCGGATCCGGTGAGGTTAAAACCATTGGGCGCTCTCAGGGAAAAGTGCCCCTGGATATAATTTACAGGATAATACACATCAGGATGTTCATCGTAGCCTTTGGGCAGCAGGATCGTCGCCCCCAAATAGATGGGTTGTCCCCAGAATTGAGTGAGGATCTCACTCTCGAATTTAATGCGCTTCACCCAAGGTGTGTCTTCGGGGACTTTGATGGGTGGGATGACATCATTGCAACTGAGCGATATGGTCTTTGTCTCGGATGGATCGATCTTGACCTTGACCACATCGCTGATGATGTTACCAGGAGAGCGGTTCCATCGTTGTCCTTCCCATTGGTCGTTGTGGATCCATACTGTGTGGCCATCCGAGCGCTTGAATTCTGTGTAGACATTCACAACTCCCTGGATATAGTACTCACCGGATGGGATGTCCTTTATGCTCTCGAGAGGATATCCAAA
>WTAW01000281.1 GCA_013139435.1 Candidatus Aminicenantota bacterium
GAGTCGAGGTGGATTTAGTGGTTAGGTTGGGTCGGCGCAAGGCGTCGGCCCATGAAGACGTGGTAAAAGATGCTGCCAATAAGATATTGAGTAGTTTTGAGTGTAAATTTGGCAGCAGATTTTATGAATAGTTCAGGTTAGAAATGCTTAAGAGCAATGTCGAAAGCTTGACAATTCCAGGGCATAACTCTAATATTCAAAAGATAAAAACATTGAAAGATCGAACAGAGATGAAACACAATTACGATTTCCATCGGATCGAAACAAAGTGGCAGAAGATTTGGGAAGACAAGGAGATCTTTAAGTCCGTGGAGGACCCCAAGAAGAAAAAATGCTACTGCCTGGAAATGTACCCTTATCCCTCGGGACGCATCCATATGGGGCATGTTCGTAATTTTTCCATCATGGACGTCGTTTCACGGCATAAATTTATGAGTGGGTTGAATGTTATCCATCCCATCGGGTGGGATGCCTTCGGAATGCCTGCGGAGAACGCTGCCATTCAAGAGGGCGTCCATCCACGCGAATGGACTCTTGGAAATATTGCCCACATGAAGCGACAGTTGAAACGAATGGGTTACAGCTATGACTGGTCGAGGGAGGTGACCACCTGTCTGCCCGAGTATTACAAGTGGAATCAGTGGATCTTCCTCAAGCTTCTTGATCGAGGTTTGGCCTACCGAAAGAAAAGTTGGGTCAATTACTGTCCTAAGTGCCAGACGGTTCTGGCGAATGAGCAGGTTGTCGGCCAGGGATGCTGGCGCTGTGATTCGACTGTCGAGCAGGAAGAGATGGAACAGTGGTTTCTCAAGATCACTGAGTATTCAGATGAGCTTCTTTCGGGGCATGACCTCCTCGAGAAATGGCCAGAGCATGTCCTTGTGATGCAGAAGAATTGGATAGGAAAGAGCACGGGCGGGCATATCGTATTCCCGGTGGTAGGTATGAAGGAATCGATCGAAGTCTTCACCACAAGAGTGGACACGATCTATGGCGCCACGTTTATAGCGCTTTCCCCCGAACATCCGTTCACCCAGAAATTGATCTCTGACTTGCCTGATAAGGAAAAATTGCAAGATTGGATCTCCCGGAGCATTGCGGAACAACGGCTTAAGAGGGATGTGGCTGAGGTCGAAAAGGATGGCATCGACACAGAAAAAAAAGCGGTCAATCCATATACGGGTGAGGAGATCCCCATCTGGATTTCCAATTATGTGCTGATGGAATACGGGACAGGGGCCATAATGGCTGTCCCCGGCCATGACCAGAGAGATTTTGACTTTGCCAAGAAGTACGCCCTCCCAATTCTCGAGGTGATCGTTCCTCCCGGACAGGACCCCTCGGAAGAGTTGGAAGAGGCGTATGAAGACTATGGGACTGTCATAAATTCGGGAGATTACTCAGGGCTGTCCTCCCAGGAAGGGAGTGTCAAGATGGTCCAATTCGCCCAGGAACGGGGCTTCGGTCGGGAGACCACGCTTTATCGCCTCAGAGATTGGGGGATTTCCCGGCAGAGATATTGGGGAACGCCGATTCCTGTCATCTACTGTGAGACCTGCGGGGCGGTGGGTGTGCCCTACGAGGACCTTCCGGTTGAACTGCCTTCGGATATGGAGTTCAAGGGGGTGGAGGGATCCCCCCTTAAAAAGACGGAGAGCTTTGTGCAGACCGAGTGCCCCAAGTGCGGAGGAGAAGCACGGCGGGAGACCGACACGATGGACACTTTTTTTGATTCCTCCTGGTATTACTTCAGATACTGTTCACCCCAAGAAAAGAACCTTCCCTTCGATCCTCAAGCCGCAAATTATTGGCTGCCTGTAGATGTCTACATCGGTGGAGTGGAACATGCCATAATGCATCTGATCTATGCGCGGTTTTTCTGTAAGGTGTTGAGGGATCTTGGGATGACCGTAGTGGATGAACCCTTTCCCTTTTATTTCGGACAGGGCATGGTCACCAAAGATGGGGCCAAAATGTCAAAATCTAAAGGGAATGTTGTAGACCCTGATAATATAGTGAATCAATACGGTGCAGATGCCCTGAGGCTTTTTATCCTCTTCGCATCCCCTCCGGAAAAAGAATTTGTCTGGAATGAAAAAGGGATCGAAGGATGCTACCGATTTCTAAACCGGGTTTGGGCGTTCTTCCAGGAAAATGGGAGCCGCGTTTCTGAGGATTTCAAGGAAGAGGATAAAGATACAGAACAAAAAAAAACCCACAGGTTACAGATAAAGATGCACCAGACCATAAAAAAAGTGAGTGAGGATATCGATAAACGTTTGCGCCTGAATACAGCCATCAGTTCCCTCATGGAATTTTTCAACATGATCAAGAAGGAGAGTGAGACGCTGGGAGAGAACGATAACCAAAAAGCGCTTTTTAAGGAGGTTATGGAGAAACTCATCATTCTTCTTTCTCCTTTTGCTCCCCATATTTGTGAGGAATTGTGGGAGATGACAGGCCATCGTACGCTTTTAGCCCGGCTTCCATGGCCCAATTATGATCCAGAACTGGCCAAAGAGGAGACTGTGACCATAGTGGTTCAGGTGAACGGGAAACTGAGAGATAAATTTATAGTGGAGAGGGATCTACCCGAGGATGAAGTCAAAGAAAAAGCTCTCGGACTGAGTCGGATCCAGAACCTTGTGAGTGGAAGGAAAATACGGAAGCTCATTTATGTAAAAAATAAAATAGTCAATATTGTGGTTTGATCATGCCCATGATTGGAAAACAAAGATTAGTCGCTCTTTATGCTGTTTGTCTTCTCGTGCTCCAATGCGGGTACCACCTCAG
>WTAW01000083.1 GCA_013139435.1 Candidatus Aminicenantota bacterium
AAGAATTGTACGGCTTAATAAGCTAATGAAAGAATGTAAACTATGGCAAGTCCACAAAAAAAACTGGCCGAATCCCTTGAGGCCCTGAGAACACTACAAGACCGTGGTGCCGTCGCCATGCGTTCCGAAATATCGGACGTGACCGTATTGCCAACGATATTGTTAAAACAATGCGAACCGCAGACTTCGACATTCGCGAAAGCGATCCGTTCGAAGATAGAATAGATCTTATCCTACCGGCGCGCGAACAGTCGCCGTATGTCAATCGTATTCGGCTAATGTGGCAGCGGATGCGAAAAAAAATCCCCGGACAATTTCCGGCCGCTCCGGGACGGCCATCTGACATTGACACCTATCTCAAGTCAGTAGATGACATTTACGTTACGGACGCTTATCATTCGTTGTCCATTGAAGGTTACCGGATTAGCCCAGAGTTGATTGAACGGGTCCGCAGTGGCGAGTGGAATCCGGATGGATATGATGATGACCGCGAATACAGAAATGCCTTAGTCGCACGCGGCTTCCCCTGGACGGTTATACCACTGGAAAAGCGAGACGATTATATGGCTGCGCTGGAAAGCGCGAGCGTGAGACAGGACATCGCACCTTTTGCAATGTTTCTTGGGCGCTTTGTTTCTGACAATTTAGGCGTAATGGCATCATGAATAAGACAATTGACAATGCGGCAAGTTTTTGATTTCAAGATAGATCGGACAGAACGAATCCAATAGGAAGTTTTAGGGACGTAATCTTTACGGCTTGAATTCTATCAAGGGGCGAACATCTCGGCCAATGTTTCCAGAACGCGGCTGGCAGTCGGATCATCGATTTTTCCCAGCACTTTGACCAATCTTCTTTTATCCACCGTTCTTATCTGGTCGAGCACGATCTGCCCTTTTTTGCCCTCAAACGATGTGCTGATCCTAGTTGGATACTCCCTGCCTGCTGTTGTCATCGGAGCGATGATGACTGTCCGGATCTGCCTGTTCATCTCATCCGGGGAGATAATGAGGCAGGGCCGTGTTTTTTTGATTTCATGTCCAAGGGTGGGATCAAGATTGACCAAGCAGACGTCGAATCTGCAAATTACCACTGCCATTCCGCTTGGTCCCATTCCGATTCAAGTTCAGTCCCTTCATCGAGCAGCACATCGTCTCCTCTGAGTCGCATTTTCTCGAACGATTTTTCCCAGTCCGCCCGAGGATTTGCGACCGGACGGATGACGATCGAGTCCTTTTTCGCCTCTAAAAACACTTCCTCTTTCATATTGTACTGCTCGATCAATGATTTGGAAAGGCGGATCCCTTTGGAATTTCCGATCCGAATGATCTTCACTTTTATGGAGTTCATGGTAAGCTGAAGTAATTATAAAGTAATTACTCATCATATTCAAGGATTTTCTTCTTAATTCGAATTTTGAGTCGGATACTATAATAGACGCATCTGACGCTGAAAATTCTCAGGTTGAATTTTCCTCAAGCGGTTATTAATTCAAGGCATATATAGTAGTGTCGTGAAATAATTAATTTAACGACGTATTGGTCAATTTCTCTTCAACCCAGCCACCCTCTCCTTTGCATCCTCAACCTCAGCAATACCAGGATAAGCGCCCTTCCAGAGATCGAGGAATTTCTCGTGTTGTTATTCCTTCTCATCCACCGGAAGGTTCATCTTGCGCAGCAGGTTTTGGAAGCGTGGGTAGGAGCGCAAGGGATCATAGAAGGGCATGCCGATATAGGGCAGATTTGGCTCGTGCTCCTCGTAGGCCTTTTCGAGCCAATCGATGGCTAAGTCGTAGTCACCAGCATCGAGATATGTATTAGAGATGTCCACAGCACTTACGCTCTTACTTGGTTTCCCATACCATTCTGCCTTAAGGTCCGCTATAGAACGATAAGCGCCCTTGTAGCTGGCTTTTTCAAAGCCATCCTCTAATGCCGTAGTAAGCTCGGCATCATAAGCGAGTATCTTCCGATAAATGGCAAGTTGCTCGTCGTACATCCCTTTTTGGCCATGTACAATGGCCAAATTGACGAGACCAAAAGGAAAGTTTGGCTCAATTTCCAGCACGGTGCGGAAAGCTGCAATGGCGTCGTCGTAGCGACGATGGTATCGCAGGACTAATCCATAAAAAAGATAGCAACCCGGGCTTAGGGGATCCAGCTCGAGTACCAGCTCACTATGCGGTAATGCTTCTTCGGTGCGTCCCATGATGCATAACAAATGGGAGTAGACGTAGTGGGCACCGGCATGGTTCGGGCTAAGCCTGATGGCTTGCTGCAACTCTTTCTCTGCGCTCTCCCAGTCCCATTCGGTAAAACATCTGTAAGCGCCCAACTCAATATGAGCATATGCCAGTGTGTTGTCTAGCTCCAATGCTTTCTCTAGTGGTGTCGTTATCAGAGGCACGGCTTCCTGGCGAGGTACCATTCCAAATTGATAGCGAATTATCCAGACATTCGCGATTCCCACATGGGCCAATGCATTGTTCGGATCTATCTCTATGGCCAAATCGAAGTACTGCAGTGCAATCTTTATCCCCTCTGGAGTGGCTTTGTCCCGGTGAGCCAATCCTTTAAGATAGGCATCGTAGCTTTCTGGATTGACCTGGCTGGCGTCGGCGAAACGTGTTTCTTCCTCTTGGGTGAGCCCGATCTTTATCTCACGGGCAATGACCTGGGCCACTTCACTGTACATCATGAGCACATCACGCATGGGCCGTTCATAAGTTTCTCCCCACAGGTTCTGCTCTTCGGGAAGTGCATCAGTGAGTTGAAACCGGACCCGGATACTATCGCCCACCTGATACACCGTCCCTTCCACAATCGCATCCACTTTCAATTCCCGGGCAATGTCCGACAGGGACTTTTCGGTCTCTTTATACTGCATCACCGAAGTGCGGGAGATAACCCGTTTCAGGCCGCTGATCTGTCCCAGCTTGCCAATGAGCTCATCCGTCACGCTATCGACAACATATTGCTGTTCCTCATCCCCAGTGAGGTTCTCGAGCGGCAGGACCGCAATGGAATCGATCGCTTCTGCACGGCCAGTGAAAAGAGTCAGAGCCAGCACAGCTATAACAATCACCAATCCTGCTGCACCTGCATAAAGTATTGATCTTTTTCGTTTTAGCAGTTTCGCTTTTCTCAACCTGGCTTTGATCTCTTCTGGAACGATTCCTGCCGAAATAGATTTCAGATCATCCAACAGCTCATCGACCTGTTGATATCTTTTGTCCGCATCCTTCTCTAAAGCCTTGTCCACAACCTGCTCGATTGCTTGAGGAATCTCAGCGTTAACCTCAGTGATAGGCCTAGGTTTATCCTTCCTGATGGAATACACAACGGCCTGTTCATGCTCCCCCTTAAAAGGCAGTTCACCAGTGAGCATCTCATAAAGCACCACACCGAATGACCAGATGTCTGTTCGGTGATCGACTTCTTTCCCCCTTGCCTGCTCGGGGGACATATAGGCGATCGTGCCCATGGCTGTCCCTTCTTGTGTCAACAGCGTTGTACCCATCATCCTGGCCAACCCAAAATCCATGATCTTCGCCTGGTTGTCCTCTGTGACCATGATGTTGGCACTCTTGATGTCCCTGTGTATGACTCCTTTCTTATGGGCTATCTGCATACCTTCGGCAACTTGAGTGGCAATCCTAAGGGCTTCATCCAGTTCCAACGGGCCTGATTCCAGCT
>WTAW01000033.1 GCA_013139435.1 Candidatus Aminicenantota bacterium
AAACACAGATACCGGCCTTTCTGAGAATTCGAGGAATAAAGAGAGAGCCTCGGGATACTTGAACTCAGAGAATGAAAAAGAGCTCTCAGTTGGAATATCCACGTTCGTTGCCACTAAAAATTCCTCGGCGGGGACGGTGGAATTGATGTGCCAGGTGCCCAGGATATACACCCGGAGAGCGATCTTGAAATCCATTCCAGAGTGGATCTGATCATAAGACTTAAAAATTTGTATCTTGACAATGTCTTCTTCTGTACTGAATTGGGATTCTCCAGTGAGACTCCCCAAAGAAAACAGGATAATCAGCAAGATTTGCATAAGGGTTCTCTTCATTTTGATCTCCTTTCGTCATTTTGCCCTTTAGGATCGCAATTTACAAATTTCTTTCATTACCAGCAAGCAGAAGTGCTAATCCGTGCTATTCATAAAAAATGTCGATTAAAAATAAAAGGAAAATGAAAAATGAGATAAACATTCTAATTTAAAGAAAACTAGGTAGAATACTCACACTGTTTTTTTGTAATAAGTATCGACATTTTTTATGAATAGCACGGATTAAAAGTGCAACTTTTTTGGTTAAAATTCGTCTATATAAGTGATGGGGATGGAAATTTAAGGTAGGTGGGCAATGAAGCTTATCACAAAAATCGGAATTCTCATCATCGCCGTCGCTCTTTCCTTCCTCGAGTTCAACTGGATGGTTTGCTGCTCCGGATGTGTGGATGTCATCACTCAAAAGCCACAGGCAAATTTTGAGATCGTGGTGTACGCAGACAACAACCTCGGGTGATAATGGAAACAACCCCGTAAGCACATATTGAGTAACACTGTTAAAAAGTTTAGGACTTTCGGTGTGACGAAAGTTACATATTCCGTCTGTACTGTCCCCCCACTTTGTACAACGCCTGAGTGATCTGACCGAGAGAACAGACCCTGACCGTATCCATGAGCTCTGCAAAGATGTTCTCCCCAGAAAGAGCGACCTTCTGGAGGCGCTCAATAGCCGCTGGCGCCTCTTTTGTGTTTCGAGTCTGAAAGTCAGCGAAGCGTTTGAGTTGTGATTCGATCTCTTCTTTTGTGGCTCTCGCCAGCGGAATGCCTGCAAAACCTTCTTTTGACTCATCCGGATCCCTGAACGTATTGACTCCGATGATGGGGAGATCTCCGGTGTGTTTCAGCATCTCATAATGCATTGATTCTTCTTGGATCTTGCTCCGTTGAAACCCTGTTTCCATGGCGCCCAAAACACCTCCGCGTTCGGAGATCCTGTCGAATTCAAAGAGCACGGCCTCTTCCACGAGGCCCGTCAATTCATCGACGATGAAACTTCCCTGGTTCATGTTCTCGTTCTTGGCCAACCCCCATTCCCGATTGATGATGAGCTGAATAGCCAGAGCCCGTCGCACAGACTCTTGCGTTGGCGTTGTGATGGCCTCATCGTAGGCGTTGGTATGAAGGCTGTTGCAGTTGTCATAGATGGCACACAAGGCCTGGAGTGTTGTCCGGATATCGTTGAACTGGATCTCCTGGCTGTGGAGCGATCGCCCCGATGTCTGGATGTGGTATTTTAGCATCTGCGACCGCCTGGATGCCCCGTACTTCTCGCGCATGGCAATAGCCCAAATGCGCCGGGCCACGCGTCCGATGACCGTGTATTCAGGGTCCATTCCGTTCGAAAAGAAAAACGAGAGGTTGGGGCCAAAACTGTCCAGGGGCATGCCGCGGGAGAGATAGTACTCGACGTATGTAAATCCGTTGGACAGAGTCAGAGCGAGCTGCGTGATCGGATTGGCGCCCGCTTCGGCAATGTGATAGCCAGAGATGGAAACCGAATAGAAGTTCCGCACGTCGTTCTGGACAAAATACTCCTGAATGTCTCCCATCATCCTCAAGGCAAACTCGATGGAGAAGATACATGTGTTTTGCCCCTGGTCCTCCTTGAGGATGTCGGCCTGGACAGTCCCTCTCACGCTGGATAACACAGCCGCTTGTATATTCTCATACGTTTCTTTCGTAGGCTCTTTTCCATGTTCTGCGACAAAAGCATCCACTTTCTGGTCGATGGCCGCGTTCAGGAACATGGCCAGGATGATGGGAGCAGGTCCGTTTATGGTCATGGAGACAGAGGTGTTGGGAGCGCTCAGGTCAAACCCTCCATAGAGAACCTTCATATCATCCAGAGTACAGATGCTCACACCAGAGGTTCCCACCTTGCCGTAGATATCCGGACGCCTATCCGGGTCGCATCCATACAGAGTGACCGAATCAAAGGCTGTGGACAAGCGCTTGGCCTCATAGCTGGCAGAGAGGAGTTTGAATCTTCTGTTCGTACGGGCTGGATCTCCTTCGCCGGCAAACATCCGTGTGGGGTCCTCCCATACTCTCTTCAGAGGGAAGACTCCTGCAGTAAATGGAAAAAATCCGGGGATGTTCTCTCTTCTCAAATACCTGTAAATCTCACCAGGATCTTTGAATGTAGGCAGGGATATCTTCGGGATCTTCTGATGAGCCAGAGACTCCGTGTACAGGGACTGTTTGATCTCACGCCCCCTCACTTTATAGACAAGCTCATCCTGTGAGTAAGTTTTTCGTGTCTCTTCCCATTCGGAAAGAAGGTTTTTCGTGTCCTCGTTGACATTTTTCTCAGCTCTTGCTACTTCCTCTTTCAGTTGAGAAAGGAGCTCTTTATGACTACCCTCCATCGATTTCCCATCAATCGCCTTTGCGCTTTCTCTGAGATGCCAGACGTGGCGCACGGCCTCCACCTGTTCTTCAGTCTGCTTATGGTAGTGCCGCACTGTTTCGGTGATCTCAGCAAGGTACCGGATTCTTTCTGGAGGGATGACGATGGTCTTGGATGTAGAGGTTTTTGTGTCAGTTTGTGGAAAATGGGATTCAAAACTTACGCCCGTTTTCTCGCGCACAGAAACCAGGATCTTATGATAGAGAGCGGTCACCCCGTCGTCATTGAATTTGGAGGCGATCGTCCCATAAACAGGCATGTCTTCCAATTCTTTGTCATAGGCGTCTCTGTTCCGCTGGACCTGTTTCTGCACGTCTCGGACCGCATCCTCGCCCCCGCGTTTTTCATACTTGTTGACAACCACGACATCCGCATAATCCAGCATATCGATCTTTTCAAGCTGAATGGCAGCGCCGAATTCACTCGTCATGATGTAAAGCGAAAGGTCTGCCAGGTCGACGATCTGGGAATCCCCCTGCCCGATCCCCGCTGTCTCGACAAAGATGAGGTCAAAACCAGCCGCTTTGAGGACCAGGAGAGTTTCGGGCAGCGCATCAGGCACTTCCATGTGTGATTTCCGTGTGGCTAAGGAGCGCATATAAACCCTGGGCGATCCGATGGCATTCATCCGAATCCTGTCTCCGAGAAGAGCTCCTCCACTTTTTCGTCTTGAAGGATCGCAACTCACGATGGCGATGCAGACATCCTCGATATCCCGGAGCAGGCGCAAGACGATCTCGTCGGTCAACGACGATTTGCCTGCCCCTCCGGTTCCTGTGATCCCGATAACGGGGATCGTTTTCTCGCCACGCTTATTTGACAGTTCATCTCGGAGCTTGCCGATCCTGCCATCATCCTGAGCCTTTGCCAGCTCAACAGCAGTGATCAGCCTTGCGATCAAAAGCTTGTTATCGGAAGAGAGGCTCTTCAAATCAAAGGAATCCGTGTCCACCAGTGAGAAATCCATGCTCTTGACCATGTGGTTGATAATCCCCTGAAGCCCCCACTTCGTCCCATCCTCGGGTGAATAGATCTTTGCCACACCATACTCTTCGAGCTCAAAGATCTCTTCGGGGATGATCACTCCACCCCCTCCGCCAAAAACCTTGATGTGAGAGGCTCCTCTTTCCTTCAAAAGGTCAACTAAAAACTTAAAAAACTCGATGTGCCCACCCTGGTAGCTGGAGACAGCAATTCCCTGAGCATCTTCGTCTATGGCTGCATCAACGATCTCATGGACAGATCTGTTGTGCCCGAGATGGATCACCTCAACACCCGTGCTCTGAAGCAACCGGCGGACAATGTTGATCGAAGCATCGTGACCATCAAAGAGAGAGGTAGCTGTCACCACCCGAATATTGTTTTGGGGCCTGTATGGTTCCGTTTCAAAACTCATGGTTTCTCCTTTGTTCACACATTGTTTCCTCCCATGGATTTTCCCAATATAAAATCTGTCTGAATCTGAATGTAATCCTCGATCGTGTAGCGGGAGGACAAATACCACCGCCGGAATGTCCACATGTGTCCGAGGACGACGATGTTGTGCGCGATCAATTCGATGGAGTCTTTATTCATCCGAGACAATTCACCGCTAGACACCAGACCTTTGAGTGCGTTCACGAATATGTCCGTCAGCCGGATCTCGTTCTCCAGGACTTTTTTTTGCCAGTGGAGGGGGAGTGTTTTTGTTTCCTGGTAGATAAGCAGGATGTGGTCGCTCATCCTGTGACAGACAAAAAAGTATTCACGGATCATTGCTGCTAGGACATCCCGGCCTCCCGATGCCTTACGGAGGGCCTCGGCAACACCCTGTTCGACCTCCGCATGGATGGCATCACAAACCAAGTATAGGACGTCCTCTTTGGACCGCACATACTCATACAGCAATCCAATGGAAATACCTGTTGCCCTGGCGATCTCCCGGGTCGTCGTCCGGTGAAAGCCCTTTGCGATAAAAAGTTGGACAGAAGCGTCCACGATCTGACGACGTCTTTCGTGGACGAGCTTGGGGTCTTTGATATAAGTGGGAATATCTTTTGTTTGAGAAAGTGTCTTGGCCATGGGTATATTGAGCGAGCGCTCAATCAATTTACCATAACGAACTCTCCACTGTCAAGCACTTTTAATAAATTTTAAATTTTACCGGGAAGTGACCGAAACGATCGCATCTCTATTTGGAAACATCAGTAGTATTAGGATAATTTTTTTATTTATTTAGTCCCTCCCGAATTGATCATTTCCCTAAGCGCTTTTGATCCCTTTTCCGATGGAAAAAGCATCCCCGAGAAATTCTCCTATGCCGTAGTATTTTCTACTCTCCGGAGCAAACAGAACAGCCTTAACTTTCTCTATATCTGGAGTTCCCTTCTCATCAAGAACAGAGGTATCGGCCTTTACGTCGAGGATCTCCCCAATGAATTGGGTATGAAGTCCGATCTCAACAGTATGGAGCAGCTTGCATTCCAAAACTAAAAGAAATTCTTCGATGTAGGGTGCATCCACAAGATTGCTTTTCACGGGCTGGAGCCCGGCTGTTGCCATTTTGTCCTCGGTTTTTCCGGAGGCCATCCCAAAATAATCCGCCACACGGAGATGTGCCTCGGAAGGAATGTTGATGGTGAACGCCTCCCGTTCAACAATATTCCAGTACGTGTACGTGGCTTTTCTAAGCGACACAGCCACACAAGGAGGCTTTGAGCAACAGATGCCTCCCCAGGCAGCTGTCATAGCGTTCGGTTTGCCCTCTTTATCGTAGGTTCCCACAACAAACACAGGAGTGGGATATACGATCGTTTTTGGACCTAGCGACTCTTTCATAAAAACCCTCCTAACCTGAATTATTCATAAAAAACGTCAATGATTTTTACTTCAGCAGTGTAAGGATAAGTTCCTGACACTGCTGAAAAAACTTTTCAAGAAGAATCATTATACATTCATCGACGTTTTTTACCCTTCGGGCGAGCCGATCTCACTACAAAGCCTTCGTTGTAGCCCGGGTTAGGTTGGGTCGGCTCGCGGTAGTTCACTACAGCTTCATGGGCCACTGCCTCAACCTTTTTGTAAGGGTGGGGTGGGTTGGCCTCAACTCGTCAATCATCCAGACTAGCTTACAGTTGTGGGAGTATATTCTGGATCACAACTGACTTTAGTGCAATGCGTCAACAAATGCTTTCGCCAGCTCTTCCGGAGAGATGCGGTTTAGAGTAACGTTTGTTTTCATAAAAAATCCACCCTCCTTTGCCGGCGGAGGGATATGGATATTCTTCTGCTGCAACCTATGCCTGAATGTCTGCAGATCCGTTCCTTTGACATGAAGCTTGAAGATATTCGTCCCGTGGGGCAGTTTTTCGATGCGAAAAGCTTCGTTCTTTCCCATGAGTTTAAAAAACCTCTCAGCTCGCTTCAGGGCGCTTGAATAATCCTCTAAAAAACTGCGGGCATAATGGAGTGCAACCGCTGCAAAGGGCCATACCTGGGGCATCCCTCCACCGAACATCCTTCGCAGATGAAACAAGTCCTTGGTGAATTCTTTGGTCCCGGCCAGGATCGCCCCGGACGCAGCATTAAAGGCCTTGTAGAGAGATGTGTAGACCGTATCGAATTCGGCGGCAAATTCGGAAGGAGCGATCCCGCTATGAACAGAAGCAATGAACAAGCGGGCTCCATCCAGGTGCATTTTTATTCCCTGGCCTCGTGCAAAGGCCGAGATCTTCTTCATCTCCTCAAAATCGAACATCTCCTCACGCATCCGGCGCACAGGTATTTCTATAGAGATGACTCCGACTCGGGACAGGACTCGCCCTGAATTCACCTTCCTTATGGTTTTTTTCGCTTCCTCGAGAGTAAACGTCGCTCTTTGGGGAGCAAGGGGAATCAGATTGAGGCCGCTGAGGATTTGGGCACAATCACCGGAATCATTGTAGATGTGGCTTTCGGACTGAACGATCACTTTTTTATTTTCGCCCGCCAATTTCCGTAGGGCAATGTGATTGGACAGAGTCCCGGTGGGCATAAAAACAGCACTTTCCTTCCCCAGCATTTCAGCGAACGTGCGCTCGAGCTCTTCCACCGTGCCGCCTCGTGAATAATTGTCTGCCTCGATCGTGCCCGCCTCTGCCAACTCAAACAAGATCCGTGAGTATTCCAGAGGCGACAAGTCGATACCATCTCTTGTGAATTTGACGGCTTTCTGCATCCTCCTGAGATCCTTGGTCTTTGAAGGTTTTGGGGACAGCATACGAGCATCGAGCATACCACCAATTCCCGCCAATCCCCCTATTTTGACAAAATCCCGCCGGTTGATCTCAAACATTGTAATATTATTCCTTCATGTACTTTTCAAACCAGGCCATGAGATAAAGCTGCTGGAGCAAGCGGTGGGAAGACCGCCGCCACCCGTGAAATTCATCCGGCATGCGAACAAGAAGAGTATCTTTTTTCAGCATCTTCAGAGCGCGATAGTATTCTTCGCTCTGGGACATCGGTGTCCGTAGGTCCGCTTCTCCGGTCATGACCATGGTGGGCGTTGTGACATTGGCCACATAGTGGAGAGGTGAGCGCACTGCGTAGATCATCGGATCCTCCCATGGATATTCCTCGAACTGTCTGTACCATCCGGATCCATCCGTCGTCCCCACAAAGGAGTGCCAGTTAATGACAGGTCTCATGGAGACTGCGGCCGTGAAACGGTCTGTGTGACCGACCAGCCAAGCGGTAAGCACACCTCCCCCGCTGCCGCCACAGACAAACAGGTTGTCCTCATCGATGAAGCCCTTCTCAATCGCCGCATCCACACCGGCCAGCAAGTCATCACGGTCCTTCCCGGGATAGGAGAACTGGATCCCGTTCACAAAGTCCTGGCCATAGCCCGTACTCCCCCTTGGGTTCATGTACAGGACGGTATAACCTTCGGCAGCAAAGTTCTGCCAGGCCCAACTGAAGCGCACAGTATACATGGACCAAGGCCCTCCATGGATCCACAGGAGCATAGGGTATTTTTTGTTGGGGTCGAATTCAGAGGGTTTAATGAGCCATCCCTGAAGGTCAAGGCCATCCGGAGATTTGAACCACATCTCCTCCACCTCTCCCAGTTTCACATTCGCCAGCACATCCTCGTTGACATCCACGAGTTTGTTAAACTGTCCAGGGTTCTTCATGTTGAATGTCACCAAGTATCCGGGCTCGTAGAACGTGGATAGAGTCGTCGCAACCTGGCCGTTTTGTGCCAATGACAGGTCAGACAGGTAATGGACGCCCTTCGTTATTCTCTTGATCGTTCCACCTTTCGCCACAAAGTAAATATTGGCCTCTCCCCTCTCCCGCATCAGATAGTATACTCCCGAGTTATCTTTGGCCCATGTGATACTCGATGGGGAATTGGGAAGGTCCCCAGCCAGAAGTTTCTTCTGGTTCCCATGGATGTCCATGAGATAGATGCTCCCAAGATGGCTTGTGTAGTTCTTGTCATCATTGCCTGTGTAGGCGATCCATTGTCCATTAGGGGAAATTCTTGCACTCCTGTCAGGACCCTTCCGGTCTGTAAGTGTTTGTATTTCAAGCGCATCGAGGTCCACAGAGTAGATCTCACTGTCACCCCGCAGGTATTCCGCATCGGGTTTCCGGATTGCGCTGAAATAGATAAACTTACCATCTCGCGACCATTGCGGGTCGTTGTGGGAGTAATCGCCGGATGTCACTTGCCGGGGCGTCCCTCCCAGCTGCGCATCGATGACAAATATATGGCTGTAACCCTTGGGCACAGGGCCTTTTCCGTCTCTGGCCCAGCTCAATCTGTCCACAATAACGGCAGGTTTTGCCATCTTCGTTCCTTTGGGGAACTTTGGCAACTTCACCTCCAAGATGGGTTTTTTGTCGGGAATGAAGCAGGTAAATGCCAGCATCTTTCCGTCAGGAGACCAGACCAGGCTACTCGGAGCACGCTCGAGATGTGTCAGTTGAGCGACTTCCCGCGTGTCCAACCAGAGCACATGGATCTGGGTCGTTTCATCTCTATCTGAGAGGAAAGCGATCTTTTTCCCATCCGGTGACCAAACCGGAGAGGAATCGCTCCAATTTCCGTGTGTCAATTCCCTCACTCTGGTGCCGGCAATATCGACGATCCAGATGTTGCTCCGGCTCCGATCCTCCATCTTGTCCACCCAGCCCCGTGTGAACAGGATCTGTGTGCCATCCGGAGAAATACGTGGACTCCTGATGGATTCCATCTCGAGAAATGTCTCCTTACAGAGCAATTTGTAATTTTTCTCAGCGCCAAATACGACTCCTGCAACCACGCACCAGAGAGCCATACAAAGGATAATTGGCTTCCAAGTGATTTTTCTCATACTTACCTCCATTAAAATGGGATGTCACTCTTTACTCAACTCATCTATCCTGGACTATTCATAAAAAATGTCGATACTTAATATAACTTATATGATCTCTGTATATTACCTTGAGTTGGCTGATTATATCAATGATCATTACGTTCTCCATGTTGATTCTATTTATAATCGACATTTTTTATGAATAATTCAGGATAAAAGAGATTTGAGAATACGGAAATAAGTATGGAGGAATTCTAGTCCCTTTTAGAACCGCAAAGAAAGGCCAACCACAGCACTCAGGTTGTTGACATTTTTAGGGTCGGCAAAGATCATCACGTACCGGACATCCAGCTTCAGCGCCAAACTGTCGCTCACAAAATAGTTCAATCCCGCGCCGAAATTGGCAACGGCATCGAGGGTTTTCTCCGGAGCTTCCAGAGTGATCTCAAAACCATAGTCTGACGTGTATGTGGCGTCCTCCGCCATGAGCTTGTCAAAGCCCCCTCCAACCACGATATAAGGTCTGAACTTTCCGTTCATAAACTGGTAGAGGAGATTCAGGGTCAATGAATAGTGCTTCGACGAATCGATCTCTACAGTATCTTGATCGGAAGGATCTTCAAGTGTCAGCATCGAAGACAACACATAGCGCCAATCTAGCTCTAATCCCAGGTTTTCCGAGAAGAAATATGCTAGGGACACACCCAGAGCCGGGGGGGTATGGGCAGGAGTGACAGGAAAATCATTCCCACCAAGGACATAATCATCCTCCGATCCATACTCGAAGACATGATTGATCCCTCCAAAAACAGATAGCTGGAACTTTTGTGCGTGCGCAGTCCCGGTGAGAAGAGGAAGAGCAAACACGATGAATACTAAAACAGCCCAAGACTTTTTGTTCACGAATGTATTGAATGCCATTGTAGCCTCTGTTTTTATTATAGCCTCCGAGGGGTCAAAAGGAAATTACGATTTTCCGCTTTGAATAAGGTAGGTTGATGGTTCATTGGCCATGTCGATAAAATTGTCAGCAACTTCGACAAGTTTTTGTGAGCTGGATTTCCCGAAAGCCATAACCTCCACGTAGCAGCCCAAAGCGTGTTTGACGTGGTTGACGAGCGGCACAAAATCTCCGTCCCCGCTCACGAGAACGATGGCATCCAGCCTGGATGCAAGTTCGATCAAGTCCATAGCAATGCCGATGTCCCAGTCGCCTTTTTTGGCACCCCCGTAAAAGATCTGAAGGTCCTTGGCTTTGACTTCATATCCAAAATTTTTGAGTGCATCGAAAAAATTTACTTCGTCCTTGACATCGGCCTTGATCACATAGGCAATGGCGCGAATGAGGCTACGGCCTTTGATGGCTTCTTTGAGAAGGTTTTTGTAGTTCACCTTGGCCTTATGGATAAATTTCGCTGAATAATACAAATTTTGGACATCGACAAAGACGCCCACTCTCTGCTCTTTGTAAAGGCTCACATGGGGTTCTTCAGCTATGGATGTCTTCTTCCTCTTTCTCATAGGGTAACTTTTTCCTTTGCCAAAGCTTATCAGAGTAAAGAGGAAGATGTCAAAACATGTTTTTAAAAGGAGACACCTGTCTTTTCCGTTGACATCATGAATGTCCTATGCTATCTTCCACAGCCTGAAGATTTTAGACGGATTTTACAGGTCGAATATGCTAAGAAAAAACACGATCCAAACCTTATCACTGGTTGTGATCGGATTCCTCGTGTTCAGTTCCTGTACCGACCGGCAGACGTTTGCCAAAGAAGACAAGTTGGCAAATTTCTTCATCAAGAGGGAAGTGACGATCGCTGTGACAGACTCGGGACTAGGAGGCCTTTCCATCCTGGGTGATGCCGTCGAAAGGATGAAAAAGGAAAACGTCTTTCAAAAA
>WTAW01000330.1 GCA_013139435.1 Candidatus Aminicenantota bacterium
CCTTTGCTCAGCATGTTGTTCACGACTTCACGTTTGATCTCCAGCGCGTCCTTCGCCAGGACCATTTTGCTCTTCAACCGTGTAAAAAAATCTTCCTTTGTGGTTGCCTCATACCCGACCCTGTTCAGATTGATGGTTACGACTCCGATGGACCCCGTGGAATCGCCCGGGCCCCACATGTTTCCGGGCCGGCGCAATAATTCTCTTTGGTCCAGGTTCAAACGACAACACATGGCTCTGACATCCCCCGGGTCAAGATTCGTCCCCAGGTAGTTCTGAAAGTAAGGGATCCCATACTTTGCGGTCACTGTAAAAAGAAGGTCGGAGATGGGAGAATCCCAGTCAAAATCTTTGGACAGGTTATATGTGGGAATGGGAAAAGTAAAGACACGGCCACTCTGGTCGCCTGCGATCATCAACTCCAGGAAGGCCTTGTTTATCATAGTCATCTCTTCTTGATATTCTCCGTAGGTCGAATCCCTTTCCTCGCCGCCGATGATCACACGCTTGTCTTTCAGGTCATCCGGGACTGTCAGGTCAAAGGTCAAGTTGGAAAAAGGCGTTTGCCATCCCCACCGTGAGGGGACATTCAGACCGAATATGAGCTTCTGAAGGTCCTGCTTCACGCTTGAATAATCCAGATTATCGGCTCTGACAAAAGGAGCCAGGAGTGTATCAACACTGGAGAAAGCCTGAGCACCAGCAAATTCTCCCTGCATTGTGCCTATAAAATTGACCATGTGGAGCGTTGCTGTCTCCAGATGTTTGGCGGGATAAGAATGGACCTGATTGGGCACGTGCCCAAACCCCTTCCTCAACAGATTTTCCAGAGACCAGCCGGCACAGTAGCCCACGATCGGGTAGGAAAGGTCATGAATATGAAGGTCGCCATCCAGATGAGCCTTCTTGATCTGCTCTGAATAGAGCTGGTTGAGCGCAAAATTGGCAAGCACCTCTCCCGAGATCCTGGCATTCAATCCCGAAAAGCTCAGGACACCTTCGTTGCTGTTTTCTCTGACCTTCCAATCCAGGTCATTGATGTAGTCTTTGATAAGCCTTTCAAGATTGATTCCGATCTTTCGAGTTTCACGGATGTCTTTATGTCTTTCACGGTAAAGGATGTAGGACTTAGCAATTTCATTGTAGCCCTGGTTCATCAGCACCATTTCAACAATGTCCTGAATTTGTTCTACCGATGGGGTCGTATAACCTCCAAATTTGTCTTCCAGTACATACGTAACAATATCCGAGATCTTCTGGGCAGATTGTTGATCAGCCATGCCGTTGGATTCCATGGCTTTGTAAACGGCATTTGTGATTTTAGTTTGCACAAAATCTGTGATTAATCCATCGCGTTTTTTGATCCTTGAGATCGATCTCACCATTCAGAACCTCCTTGTCCGTTGGTAGTGGGCGCCGATTGTTTCAGGACTCCTCAGTTCGTACAACTGCGCTTGTCCATCCTTCCGGAAAATATAAGAGAAGAACAACAGCACCTATCCATATGTTGTGTATAGTCTCCAGGGAGTGTACTAAATATTGTATCAGCGTCAAATAATTTAATACATGCTTTCTCCTCTTGTCAAGTGTTTTCTGCATTTTTTATATATTTGTGCGATTTTTTATAAATGATGCTATGCAACACCTCCAAATCCGTGCGCGATAACGGATTTTATGCCCCAATTGTGTGATAGAGAAAACACATAAAAAATTCACCTCCAACCTGTATCTGTGTTAAAATAACCCGATAACTTTCCACTAACCTGGACTATTCACGAGTCGAGGTTGCTGCAAAGGCAAAGAAGTGGCCCATTTTATGAATAGTTCAGGCTAAATAAGGGACAAAAAATGACTCTATTTGATGTAAAAACCCATGCCAAAGATGAACTCATCGACATCACGTCTTCTGTCAAAAACATCATCACCAATTCTCAAGTCAAAAATGGCGTCTGTTTTATCTATGTCCCCCACACAACCGCGGGTGTCACGATCAACGAAAATGCAGATCCATCGGTCAAATCTGACATCCTTATGGCGCTTCGAGACATCGTTCCCGATTCCCTCCCATACAGACACATGGAGGGCAATTCTCCGGGTCACGTGAAGTCAACCCTTGTCGGTTGTTCAACCAGCATATTGATAAACAATAGCAGCCTATCTCTAGGCACATGGCAAGGAATCTTCTTTTGTGAATTTGATGGTCCGCGAAACAGGAAAGTTTTTGTGAAAATCATCCCTGGATGAGCATTCATGAGAATCTGTCCATACTGTGACTCCGAGATTCCGGATAACCAGAGGAGATGTCCGTCTTGTGGCGCACAATACTGGGAATCAGATGACGCCGCTCGAGATGTAGGCAAGGAAGAAGAGGAAGAGGATCAAGGCTGCCTGTCGATTTTTATAGTACACTTTCTCGTCGCGCTCGCCTTCTTTGTATTACTCCTCTTGATCGGCTTTGTCATCAATCTGCTCGTTCATTTTGAAGAGAATCAGGTCAAAGTGATATGGATCGGTGCTGCTCTCCTACTGGCTACAGCACTGTCTGGATTTATCGCCAAATTGAGAAATAAAAAAGAGAAGAATAATAGAGAGGACTTCTAACTAACCTGGATTATTCACGAGCCAACCCACCCCACACTAACATTAAGGTGGCGGCGAGGAAGTGGCCCATGAAGCTGTAAGGATCGATATTTTTTATGAATAATTCAGGTTAATAAAGACCGGCGAAGAGCACATCCGCATGGAACAACTCCCGGCTCCTGCGCCGTGTCTTCCACTCCACTGTTTCTTTCACATCCATGTAGAGCCAGAATTTATCAAAAAGATTCAATTTCTTGATGTAGAAGTCTGCAAGGTCATCTATATTATCGACGATGATCCGTCCGACTTCTCTGTCTTTGTCATCCAGAACAATGATGACAGCCCCGTCTTCATTCTGCTCCAATTGGCCATAGACTTTGGCCTTTTCTTTCCCTTCCCATCCTTCGTTATTATCATATTCCAGGTCCACCAGGGCAGGGAAAACTTCATCCCTTCCCTCCAGAGTCATCCACTCGGCCACCATCACATCCTCACCTCTTGTGAAGATGTTCATCCATTCACCGCTGGCATCCTTCACATCGAGACTATTGACTATTAAAATGGAGGGTCTTTCTGGGGAATATTCTCCCTCTCCTTTGACCTCTTTCCCCACTAGTCCTTCTGTTCCACCTTCAAAATCGCCTTGAAGGATAATATCAAAGCCGCTGGCTTCAGGGATAAAAACATACCTTCCCACAGCCACCTTGACTGTTCCTTCAAATTCAATGACTCCTTCCTCGACAGCCAGGCCTTCCTCTTCCACGCCCTCTTCTGTTGTGCCACAGGACACAGCGCCTATTACCAGAAGAAAAGCCAAAAACGTTATGCCGAGAAAGACGGGTGCCTTATTCAAGATTCTTCGTCCATTTGTGGGAATCAATAACCGAATAGCCATGAGTCATACCTCCAATTTAAAGCTCTCGCTCAAAAAAAATGTCAAGATATCTTTTCGCCAAAACACTGGGAAAAGAGACACTTCTTGTTCCTTAAAACAGGATACTTTATACCATTGAAGGCATGAAATGTAAAGCAGAAAATTAACCTGTTCGCTTATTTCCTTTTAACTTTAGCGGAACCTTTGGAAACGCTTCTGACAGACTTTGAACCGCTCGAGGTCCGACCCCGACTTGGAGAAGAACTCCGCGATGAAGAGACTCTGCTTGGAGCTGAACTGTGGGAGGAGGAAGAACGGCTGCTTCTTGTGTAGCTCCGTGAACTCCGGGATGAGGATGATGAAGGTCTGGAGGATGACACACTTCCTCGTGAGGGACTCCGTGGAGATGATCTGTACGATGAGGATGACTTGACCGAAGGGGATGACCTGTACGATGAGGATGATGATCGCAATCTCTCTGAGGAGGAGCTATAACGCGACGGACGGCTGTATCGTGACGTATTGCTATAAGAGGATGTGCCTTTGGTGCTCGTTCGAGGAGTGGACGAATATCTGTTGCTATTGCTCTTAGATGAACCTCGGGATGAATATGAATTCCGAGAGGGATAAATTTTTACAGCAGAAGACCTGGATGTCCGACCTGCCGCCAAAGAAGATCTTGAACGCACAGAGGATATTGCCCGCGAGGGATAGGTTTTTATGGCAGTCCGTGCGCGCGTTCGCTGAGATGATTCCGAACTCATCGATCTTGAAGACCTCGTTTTCACCGATTTGGAGGAGAACATTGTTCGCTTGGATGATACTTTGCTGGTAACTTTAGCCGAATGTGATCGTGATGTGGAGCGCAGGGCTGAGGTGGAGGAATAATTCTTGCCGACCTTTCGAATATTCGACCTGGCCAGGACTTTGGACGCTTTTTGATGCGTCAAGCTGTTCCTTTGTATAGTTGCTTTAACTTTTGGTTGATTGGCTGCAAGAGAAATTTTGCCCAACCGGTTCGCATGGCTCTGTGACAGGGCTACCTTAGATATTCGTGGAGCTTGAAGTTGATTCTTGCGAATGACTGTCAGCGCTCTTGAATTTACGGGATAATAACGGTCGTTCCAACGCCCGTAAAAGTAGTTGTTCTGAATGACAACGGGATAGCCCCAATAGCTGACAGGACACCAACCGATGTAGTTATATCCGCTGTACCAGTGGACCCACGCAGGACCCCAAGAAGACGTCGGGATCCAGTGCCACCCCAAACCGAAACGCCAGTGCCATCTGCCGTAATGGCTGACGCACCATCCCCAGCTCGCATAGGGAATCCAGGTCCAGCCACAGACCGGATACCACAGCCATCTTCCATCGTGATAAGGCCGCCAGGTGTGATGGTAGACATGGGGCACCCAGACATAACCGTAAGAGGCCTCATAGGCCCAATCACCGTTGGTGGCGAGTTCCGATTCATATTCATAAAGTTCGGAGGGAAGATACGTTTTCTGAACGGACCGATTGTGGAGAGCATCTCGAGAATTGTTCCACTCGGCAAAACTGTCGCTGTAACTGGCATACAAATATTCTGGGCCAGAACGAAAAGCGCCGTTGGAGACCACCAGTCTTTCTTCAGATTCCACAAGAACAGATCCCTCTCCGCCCGCGGCTTCAACCGCTCCTTCTACAACATGAATTTCTGTTTCGCTGTTTTCCACAACTTTAATTCCGTAAAGTCCCTCTTCGAGAATGTAAAAAGAGGCATCGGGTGTATGGACTTCAAAATCCTTCTCTCGACCTAAAAAATTCACTCTCAGGTAGATGTTCCCAGAGAGTAAGTTGAGCTTGACCTGGTCATACCCCTTCCTAGGCAAACTGGCGAAATCAACATGTGTATATCTATCGATCCTGAGGTAATTTTTTTTGCCAAAATGAATTTCTGCTCGACCATCTCTGGTTCCAAGCTTGTCGTTCTCAACGACAGGAAGATTGACTGTTCCCTGCTCATAACCCATATCAGAGGCTCTCTCAATGAACACGTCGCCTGTCACATAACTCATCCGCGCAAAGCTATAGTCATAGTATTCAGCGCCATTATCGGGATAAACGAAGAGGGGAAGACAAAGCAAAAAAACTGCGATAATTGCCGGAAGTTTTCTCATGCTTCCTCCTTTCTGCTATTCAATAGTGCAATAAATATGCCAGCCCACCAGCCCTGAAAAAAGAGAAATAAAAAGCCCCTTTTGTCACAATTAAAGGACAACTGGCCCCTTAACACACCAAAGCATGAGGAAAATGGCAGTGAAACTGCCAAAAACGCAAGCAAAAATCAGAAACAATCACACGGAAGGAAAACGCATATAGAATTGGACTACAAACTGTATCAGTCCAGAAATAAAGCTATAGGGTAAAAAACGCGGAAAGACTTCAAAAAAGAAATAATGACAAAAGGGAGTGGACAGATCGGAAGGCCACTCCCTCCTATCGAGAGATGCCTATTTCTTTTTCAGGATGGGCATCCCCGTTCTTTCAGTTTCAATGACTTTGTAAGCATCAGGAACCGCGTCTAGGGAGCCATCTCTGATATCCCGGGCAAAAAAGTAAATTCGTTGTTGCCTTCCCCCTTTTAGGTTCACATCCTTAAAATGGAGATAATACTTTACCCCTTTTGAATTTGTGAATTCATATGCCATTTATTTTACCTCCAATAAATTTATTGCTTTGTCTAGCATGGAATCCGCTTCTAACAAGAACTTTGATCCAATTTTACTGGTCTTCTCAAGATTTTTATAAAAAACAGGGATAATGTCAAGATATATTTCGAAATATATTTCGAAAAAATCCTACTCCGTAGAGCGCTATCATTACAAGGTGTGTATTTCTAAACTGAATAACTCATAAAAGCTGCCGACACATTTATCCTGAACTATTCATAAAAAATGTCGATATTTATCATAACTAACACAATATCAGAATTTTACATTGTTTTTTCGGAATACTCATTTGGGCACTGAATTTCCTATGTGATTTTCATTTATAATCAACATTTTTAACCCTTCGGGCGAACCGATCTCACAGCATCGGCTTCGTTGTAGCCCATTCGTGGTAGTTCACTACAACTTCATGAGCCACTTCCTCGCCGCTACTGCAACCTCGGTCCGTGAATAATCCAGGTTATATTCAAATCATACTTAATACCTTATTGTCAGCATCTTTTACCCTTCTGTTTTCAATGTGCTTTCTATTCATAATCGACATTTTTTACCCTCTCAAACAGCACTCATGGAAAATACATAGATTTAAACTTTACAAAGAAAATGGATGACGTTCTTGACGATATATTCTTCTGAAATTTAAGAAATTGTATTTTTATTTATTTTTTTCTTTACAACTGATTTTTTTTTGATATAATGATATTGGCTCTTTTTTGCGGGCTGGATAGAGCCCCCACCTTTTTTGGTTCCCATCATCAACCCCCCTTTTGCTGACAACAGCCCGCAGCAAACCCCCTCCCTTTGTCTACTTGATAGGTTCACCGTCCGGATAGGAGTTAATGATCTCTGCAGGAACCTCATAGACATGCTCCCAGCCCCCTAAGCGCTGGAGAACTCGAGGGGATGTGACTCCTCTTTTTTTTCCGCGTTCGATGAGATAGACAGGCCTGTTGGGCCGTGTGCTGAGCTCTATAACGAGATCTCCTTCAAAACTGAGGTCGAGGACTGGTCCTTCTTCCATCTTCCTTAGCGTGTCATTGGGGACTTCTACCAGATAATCCCAGGGATTGCTTCCTCTGTCTAAGATATAATTGTACCGGTAGAGACTCTCCAGATTTTTAAAAGCCCGCAAGATATAGACACCGGGCCCCTGTCTTTCGATTTTATAGACAGAGGCATCTCTCGCCTTCACATACTTCTCATGGAGGTAAGACAGGTTGTCGACAGGAGGCTACAAACGCCTCTGATTTAAAAAGCGCGGACTGTTCCACATCCGTAAATTCTGCATTCCATCCTCTAAAATGTTCATAATTGCTCTGCGCTAACTGGCTCGCTGTTCGCTCCAAGTCAACACCGAGTTTGTAAATATTGCCCCTCGTGTCTCCAGTTGCAGTCAACCCAATAGGAGAAAGCAAAAACAGGAGTAAACAAAGTTTATAAGTTTTATGTGACATCCTATGGACCTCCTTTTCCCATCCTAATGACAATAATGAAAGCACCATCAAATGTCAATTTGGCATCCCTTCACACGGTTTTAGGGGTGCTTACGCTCCAGAAT
>WTAW01000394.1 GCA_013139435.1 Candidatus Aminicenantota bacterium
CGGTTTGTGTTACTTGGGATGACGTCCCGAAGATTCGATACAACGAGCGCATTGTTACCATTCCTGAGGAGCTCCTCAAGGACCGCTTCGTGCTGCCACCTGATAAGGTTCGTCATGTGGGCGAAGCAGTGGCAGCCGTTGCTGCCGATTCGGAAATGGCTGCAGAAAAAGCATTGCAATTGATCAAAGTGGAGTATGAGGTTCTTGATGCTGTCTATGATCCCTTAAAGGCAATAGAGTCAGGTGCACCTCAACTTTATGAGACAATCGCAAAAGCGGATAAGGAGATCCCTGTTGAGAATAATCTCGCCTTCACACACTCTTATGAGGAGGGCGATGTTGATAAAGACTTTGCTGAGGCCGATGTTGTTGTCGAAGGAGAATACAGCACTCCCGGTGTCTACCACCTTCAGCTCGAGACAAAGTGTGCGGTTTGCCAGCCTGAGCCGGACGGAGGAATTACACTGTGGGTAACGAGTCAGTCTATTCACAATGTAAGGATGCTACTGGGCGAACTTTTTGATCTTCCTCTCAACAAGGTGAACGTAAAGCGCGTACCCATAGGAGGAACCTTCGGCTCGAGTATTCAGATGAACTCGATAGTTCCGATTTGTGTAGCCCTTGCTTTAAAATCACGTCAACCAGTAAAGCTTGTAACAACTCGTGAGGAAGACGCTTACGATCACCGTAGGTACCCTGCAATAGTCAATTTGAAGCTGGGAGCCTCCAAAGATGGTCGTCTGGTTGCAGGTCAAATGAAACTCATTACCGAAATTGGCGCTCATAACACACAGGCGCACGCTTTCATCCCTGTTTGTTTGGGTTGGTGGCACTCGTTGTACAGACTACCAAGTCTCCGTTATGAGGGGATTGCCGTCTATACTAACAAAGTGCCGACATGTGCCATGCAAGGCTTCGGAAATCCACAATTAGGATTTGCAGTGGAATCTTCGATGGATGAAATCGCAGAGCGACTTGGAATTGATCCATTGGAGCTTCGGCTGAAAAACTATGTGGGCCTCGGAGAGGTTTTCTGGGGGCAGGGACCCACAGTACGATCTGTCGTTAAGAGCGATGGAGTCAAGGAGCTGCTCAGTCTTGGGGCCGAGAAAATCGGCTGGGAAAATCGGTCTAAGCCCGAAGAACAGACCGGAAGATACCGGTGTGGGATCGGCATGGGCAGAGGATTCCATACTACAGGAGCTGGGGGGCCCCTGCCCAGCGTCGTTATTGATTACACGAGCGCATTTATTAAAATCAATGAAGACGGTTCCGTCGACGTCATAACCGCTGTTATGGATCATGGTGGAGGTACTCTGGAAGCTATCGCCAAGATTGTGGCGGAAGAGCTTAGTGTTCCGCTGGACAAGGTTGGTATCTCACCGGTAGACACGCGCACAACTACTTACGACTGTGTCACTCATGCAACCCGTGGTGTCTACGCGGGGGGAGCTGTAGCACAAAAAGTGGCCAAGCAAGTTAAAGAGAAACTCTTTTCCTATGCAGCTCGACTTCTTGATGTTACGCAGCCAGAAGCGTTAGCCATTCGTCCTGACTCATCTTTGGGCCAAGGAGTCATATACGTTCTTGGCGATGGCGGGAAAGAGATCACCATCGGTGAAGTGGCCAAAACAGCCCATGTAAAGAACTGGGGGATCATCGCTGCTGTGGACAGCCTTCGACATGTGAATTGTCCCCCCTGTTATGTAGCCAATTTTATTGAAGTCGAAGTTGATACTGAAACGGGCAAAGTAAAGATCGTGCGTTCGGTTGCCGGAAGTGACGCTGGTACGGTCATCAATCCCGATATGGCATCTGGTCAGTTAGAGGGAGGCCTGGTTAAAGGAATGGGCCTTGTACTATACGAGGATGCACGAGTCGATGAGGAAACAGGCGAACTGTTCAGCCAGGGTTATCTAACCGATCTTAAAGCGGCTACATTTTGTGAGATGCCTTCCATTAAGGAAAACGTGACTTTCTTTGCGAATACAGAGGAACCTTCGGGACCCTTTGGTGCTAAGGGAATTGGAGAAGCCGCGTTAAATGCCGTTCCCGCAGCTTTAGCGAATGCTATTCATAATGCCCTGGGAATCAGGTTCTATGAATTGCCGATAACTAAAGAAAACCTCCTCGCTGCTCTCGCTTCGAAGGCCGAAAAAGACCAACATATTCAAGAGTGAAAAAATGGTCAATGTCCCATTGAAAAAATAGCCGGGAAACGATTGATAGGTGGTATGAACATTTGAGGTAATAGATTGTTACTGGAGACTAATGATGAGCAACACTCGAATTCTTGCATGTGAATTTGAATATTTTCAACCAGGATCGCTTAAGGAAGCAGTCGATTTGATGGCTGAATACGGCAATAGGGGAAAGGTGTTAGCAGGAGGTACGGATATTCTGGTGAACATGAAAAATGGACGAATCGCTCCTGAAGTCCTTGTTGATATTCGTCAAATTCCAGAACTTGTACGTATGAACGGGAAAGATGGGTTGAATATCGGAGCAGCAGTACTGGTTCGTTCAGTCGAACGTTCGACGACAGTCGCCCAAAAGTACACTGCTCTCGCAGAGGCCGCAGGATTATTAGGCCCCTTACAAAACCGGAACATGGCTACCATCTGCGGCAATGTGTGCACCGCATCCCCTTCTGCGGATTCGCCTCCGGCATTGCTGGTGTTTAATGCAGAGGCATGGATTGCTGGGCCATCAGGTGAACGAGTTGTGCCTCTCGACCAGTTCTTTGTCCGTTCCAAAAAGACGATTCTTGATCAAGCCGAAATCCTGACTCGAATTGTCCTGCCAGAGCCTGCACCTGGGCTAGGCAGTGCTTTCATGAAGGTTGCTCGGGTTGCAGCGGACATCTCTACAGTAAACGCAGCTGTCGCGCTCGAACGAGACAATGATTATTTCCGCTCATGCAGGATCGTTCTTGGATCAGTGGCAACGACGCCGATCCGATCAAAACCTGCAGAGGAGTCTCTAGAAGGCCAGCAGTACAGTGTGGATTTGATCGAACATGCCAGTACCTTAGCTTCCATGGAAGTCCAACCGAGCAAAAGGGCAAGACTCGGACGATCGACGCCTGAATATAGGAAGGGAGCGATAAAGAGCCTTGTCAAAGATGCCATCCATAAGGCATGGGACAGAGCAAGTGAAAAAGAGAGAAAACAATGAATAAGAAAAATATCACGCTTGTTATCAACGAGAAAAAGCATGAGCTGAGTGTCTTTCCGAATGAACTGTTACTGAATGTCATTCGGGAGGAGCTTGAATTGACGGGGACAAAGTACGCATGTGGAATAGGTGAGTGTGGGGCATGTACCGTTATTGTGAATGGCGCACCTATCTTAGCATGTCTAACCTTAGCTGTCGCAGTCGATGGGAGTGAGATAACGACCATCGAGGGCTTGACTAAAGCCGATGGAACATTGCACCCTATGCAACAAGCATTCCTTGACCATAGCGCTGTTCAGTGCGGATTCTGCACTCCCGGAATGATCCTAATGGGAAAAGCCCTGGGCGACGAAAATCCAGGACTTAAAGGGATCACAGAGGCGGATATAAATAACTATTTCAAAGGGAATCTCTGTCGGTGTACCGGTTATACAAGCATCGTACGCGCGGTGATGAGTTGTGCACATGAAGGGAAATAAAGAGAAGCATCTGAGAGAGCTGGTTATTAATTCACAGAGCACTGAGGAGCGCCATTGCTGCCATTGGAGTTCTATTTGCAAACTAAGCAGAGGTTGATCGAACAAAACAAAGCCTAGTCTGTGTTCCAATGAGAAGGTTCTGATCGGAGGAAAGGAGATAAAAAATGGGCGAGCTAGAGTATTTGATTACAAAAGACTTTGAGGAAATTTTCAGCGCTATTGAGAAAACAAAGGGTCTGGCAAAGTTCATCGCTGGCGGTACGAATATCATCCCATATATGCATGCCGAGGCAATTTCACCCGAGCTTCTCATCGATCTCAATGGACTTGAAGACCTGAAATACATAAGGGAAAAGAATGGCACTATAACTATTGGCGCATTAACGACGATATCAGAGATAGTTGCATCTGAGATTATTGGAAATAAATGCCAAATCCTTCATTCTGCGGCCAATAGTTTGGGAAGCCCATTGACACGAAATCGAGCTACAATTGGAGGGAACCTCGCCGATGCCTCCCCAGCTGCAGATATGGCACCACCGTTGTTGGCATTAGAAGCCTCGATTCACACAAAGCGAGGTGGAGTGGAAGGCAGAGAGATTCCTCTGGACAAATTTTTTATCGGACCAAATAAAACGGTATTGGCAGAGGATGAGCTAATCACCCAGATCAGATTCTCTAAACCAAAAGACTCGGCAAGGGGTATTTTTATCAAACTGGGACTAAGGAATTCATTGGCGATATCTGTAGTGAGCATTGCTGTGATACTTGATATGGAAGGACAGGTATGCCAGAAGGCCAGAGTGGCATTAGGAGCAGTGGCGCCAACGATTATTCGTGCATTCCATGTAGAAAGTAAGCTCGAAGGTGGAGAGATCAACGAAAATATCATCCAAGAATGCGCGGAAATTGTGAAGGAAGAAATCTCGCCGATAAGCGACATCCGTGCTTCTGCTGAATACCGTCGATTGGCATCGTCGGTAATATTAAAGAGAGCCATTCAGCAAGTTTTAAAGGGAGAGGTGCTATGAAAACTTACCTCATCGAAATAAAATTAAACAAAGAATTGAAAGAGGTGGAGGTCACTGCCCAAGAGACGCTTCTTGAAATCTTAAGGAACAAGCTAGGAGCTATAGATGTTAAAGACGGATGCGGCAAAGGCGACTGTGGCGCCTGTGCTGTTTTATTGGATGGAAAAGCGGTAAATTCTTGTCTCACCCTGGCCCTTCAAGCAAACGGCAAGGAAGTTACCACCCTCAGAGGGATAGGAAACGAAAAAAATCCTCACCCTATTCAAAACAGCTTTGTTAAGCATGGGGCCGTTCAGTGTGGATTTTGTACAGCAGGCATGGTTGTCATTGCAAAGGCATTTCTGAATCAGAATCAAAACCCTAGCCGCCAAGAAATCAGGGAAGCTATATCTGGCAACCTCTGCCGTTGCACTGGCTATGAAAAGATAATCGACGCAATTCAAAACATGGCCCTCGAGAGTAAATCGTAAGATCAGAGGAGATTCATCATGTCGAACGCACAAAAAAAAGAGGAATCCTTCCAACCTGGATATAAAATTATCGGCAAACCTTTGGCCCGGCATGACGCCTGGGACAAGGTTTTTGGAAAAACGATCTATGCTGATGACTTCGTTCTTCCAGGGATGTTATATGCAAAAGTCAAAAGGAGTGAGTACGCCGCAGCAAATATATTATCCATTGATACGAGTGAAGCAGAAAATCTGCCTGGAGTAAAGGCTGTTATGACAGCCAAAGACGTCCCCAATAATGAAACTATTACTCGATTTGGTCAGACGCATAGTGTGGGCGGATTTGAAGGGCTTTACAGAGTTCTGGCTGATAAAAAAGTTAGATTCATGGGTGAAGCCGTAGCTATTGTCGCAGCGGATACAGAAAGGATAGCTAAAG
>WTAW01000023.1 GCA_013139435.1 Candidatus Aminicenantota bacterium
GCTGCGGAACTGGGCAAAAAGTTAAGCAGAGGAGAGATCCTTTGGGAGGCCTACTTTGGATTAGGGCGTTGTTACGAACTGAATGAGGAATATTCAGATGCCGTGAATTATTACAAGATGGCTATCAGTGTTATCGATCGAATAAGAAGCCAAATTACTGTGGATACCTACAAATCAAGTTTTGCCAGGAATAAACAAAAAGTCTATGAATCCCTTATCAGGCTTTTGTTCAGGTTACAGAAGAGTGGAAATTCAAAAGATTTAAGGGAAATTTTTCATGTTGTTGAGAGTGCAAAAGCGCGGGCATTCCTCGAGAGTTTAGGAGAATCTCAGGTTAACATCCGGGAAAGACTTACTCCAGAATTAAAAGAACAAGAGAAAACCATATCTAACCAAATTTCGCTAGCTATCCGAAAACTTACTGGTGAGGAATTATCTGGAAATCAGCGGATGAATTTATTACAAGAGCTCAAAAGAGCAGAAGATGATTATTCGCTTCTCCTTCAGAAAATTAGGATTGAAGCCCCAGAAGTAGCGAATATGGTAGCTCCTGTTCCTTGCAACCTTGATCAAGTTCAGGATCAAATAATCGATAATAAAACAGCTTTAATCGAATATTTCCTCGGTGAGAAAGAGTCCTACATATTCTTCGTTACAAAAAGAGAGATTTGGCTGCATCTTCTCCCGGGTAGAGAGGAGGTTTGGAGGTCATTGAAAGCCTATCTAAAAGTTCTTTCTTCCCGCCCTGATGGAGAATTTCAGGGAATCAAGGCCTCAAGGCGTCTAGGGAAAGAATTGCTTTGCCCTGAGCTCTGGAATATACCGGATTCCATTGAGAATCTGGTTATTATTCCTGATGGGGTACTTTATTATTTGCCATTCGAAACCCTCATTTTAGACATGCAGAAGAAGAAATCTTCAGATTGCTTTTTAGTCTCAAAATATAAAATCTCCTATTCCCCATCCTCCTCTTCTCTTCTGTTCTTAACCAAAGAGACAAGTATGGATTACTCAAAAGATTTATTAGCTCTTGGAAATCCTGCTTATACATGGAATGGCAAGACCAATAAAAAAAATGTGATTCCCTCAGAGATTCTTAAGGAGGTTTATCAGAATGAAGGTTTTGATTTAGCTTCTCTCCCTTACAGTGAGCGTGAAGTCAGAGGAATTTCAAAATATTTTCATAAAACAAAACGTGACATCTATTTAAATCATAAAGCCAGCGAGAAAACTATCAAAAATATCATGCTTGATAGTTACCAGATCCTTCATTTTGCCTGTCATGCTATTCTTGATGAAAGATTTCCTTTTCGTTCGGCACTCGTACTTTCCAAGGAGGATTCTATGGAGGAGGATGGCTTTCTTCAAGTGAGTGAGATCTATAATTTGAGGATGGCCTCTGATCTTGTGATCCTATCAGCTTGCCAGACGGGAAAAGGGCGCTTGGAGAAAGGCGAGGGTGTTCTGGGACTTCCAAGAATATTCTTTTATTCGGGTGCTAAATCTGTTGTTTCCACACTATGGAAAATAGATGACAAATCCACAGCTATTTTCATGAAACACTTCTATGGCTTTCTCTCGCAAGGCATGAATAAAGCTCAATCACTTCGCCTAGCCAAATTAGAGATGATCAAATCCAAGTATTCTCATCCATTTTACTGGGCTGCATTTGTTTTGAATGGGGAATATTCTTCAAAAGTAAATTTCAGTAGTCATAACTGAGTTAATAGTGAGAATTTCAGTCAGAGATCACAAGGTCCTGCAATCGAGATTCAATTGTTTTTCCATCGGAGAGAAAAGCTGTGACCATCCAGTAATATGTTTTTTGTTTGAGAAGTCTATTTGTGATCTCCTCAGAAAGCAAGGTGTGATTTACAGTGATCTTGTCGCTTTTCCAAATAGGGTATAAGGATTCATCGAAAATTTCGAGGATAAAATAATCTGAGTTTTGGACATGTTTCCATTCGAATTCAAGTTGAGTTTTTAGTGTCGTTTTTTTGTTTGGAGTAATCAGTGTGACAGAGCGAGATTCAGTACCGCGGTACTTACGTTCTTCGGAGATGTTTTTTACGAGGAGTGAGATCATCACAACTCCTGTGATAAAGATCAAGCCATACATCCAAGCTGGATGTAATGGAAGAAGTTGATAGAAAAATTTGTTCTTTTCCCTATGTTTTTTTTCTTTAGTAATCGAACTCAAATCATGAATGAATTTTTTTTCTTCTCTTATTGTTTTTAGAATGAACTCGAATTCTTCATGGCAGTAAGCGCACTGGAATATATGGTCGATGATCCGATTCCTTCTATTTTTTAAGCCTTCTCCCCTGAGGCAAGCTGTGATGTCTTGTGGTGAGGGGCATTTAGCTCTAGAGACAGGAAGCCTATCTTCCAGATAGCTCTTGTAGAGCCCTTTTAAATCTTTATGGCTGATCTTCATATTCAATTCCTTTTTCTTTGAGCATCTTTTTTAGATCATCCAAACCCCGGTAGAGCAGATTTCTGGTTTTAGCTTCACTCCAATTGAGAAAAATGGCGATTTCCTCCAGAGTCATATTTAATAAGAACAACTTCACGACTCTTCGGCGAGATTCCATGAGGAATCCCACGGCTTCGCCCACCATATTTTTTAGCTCTTCTTCAGAAGAATTGTGTTTCTTGTAATAGCTGCGTCTATCAGATATTTTTTTTCTCTTTTCGTTCGAGATCACTCCCTCTTCTCTTCTTGATTTTCTGATCTGGTCGATAACACAAGAATTCACAATCTTCTTTATATAGGACGAATAACTGTATATTTTTTTCTCATCAGTCAAAACATTCCATAATTTTATTTTAACTTCTTGGAATATGTCATCCGGATCGATGCCGTTTTTCTGTGGGTTGAATTGTAAGATTTGTGATTCGATGAACCTGGAATATTTTTCTACAAGCCATTCGAATTTGTGCAATCTATCTTTTTCCATTTTTTGTGGGGTGGATTATATCATTTGGTTTATGGCCGTACAATGAGCCATTACTTATATAGAGTGTTTTTGATGCGATTTTTTCTCAGAATTTGTAAAATAAATTACTATTTTTTAGGAGTGAATTAAATAGACCTCATGCCCTTTGGGCATATCTTTTTTTTTGCGTCTTATAACAACCATGATAATCCCTAACATGAGAAAGCAAACGAAACCAATAATCAATAGCTTGTATGTTGGATTGGGGAAGATTGTGTGATTGGCTTTTCCTGAGATTATAAATCCCGCCCAATAATAAGGATGAGATAATGTGCCTGAATTGATCATTTCTAACTTGGCTTTACGCAGTGCCTTCATAATGGTGTCAGAGGAACGAAGGTGGGTGTAGAACCTTTCCATCAACTGATAAGTGGCCTGATCGTTGACTGCCCAGAGGCTCATAAGGACAGACGAGGCTCCTGCATAGAAAAAGGCTCTGTTGATGCCTTCAATCCCCTCTCCTCTGATTAGCTGCCCAAGGCCAGTTTGACATGCGGATAGCGTGACAAGATCAGAATTAAGATTCAGATTATAGATTTCATCCATCCGGAGCAGGCCATCTTCTTTTTGACCCATATCTTGGGCAAGAATAATGGAAGATCTATCAGGCTTCTTATCATCAATTAGGCTGTGTGTGGCAAAGTGGAGAATTTTGTAATCTTCGAGCTGTTGGTTTTTCAGTTGCTCCTCTGAAGCGCTTTCCCTCTGAAAAATTGTCTTCTTATTCTCTGAAAAAAGTGCACTGATTTTTTCAATTTCTATTCCGCTATACTCCAATCTGTAAAGGTTAAAAGTATTGGTTGAAAAGAATCCTTTGAGAATGTCTTCTCCGTTTTCTTCTGTTTCCAATGAGCCAAAATAAGGATCTCCCAATGCTAAAAGATCCATCCTTCGTTTTGAGCCGTTTGTTTTTTTGCGGTCTATCAATTCCTGTAAAGATGAAATCGATGGGGCATACGTTATTGTATAATCTTCAATCAACCAGCGGTTCATCTCTTTCTGAGTGATTAGTGTTTCAAATGGGAGAAAGTTCAGAATATCACCGGGGATGAAAATGATATTTTTAATATTTACATTTATTCCAGGCATTATGAGTTGGGAAAAAAGTTTATAACCTAAATCGAAATCTTGGTTGTTCTTGTCAGTGATGATCTTGAGATAGTCCGAGACCATGTCCTGGAGTTCTTCACTCGGGGGGATTCTAAAGATTTTAAGTTCCTTTTTATTTAGAACGAATGCGTAAGAGCTCCTTTTTCCTACGGTATAGGCAAAGAAGGCTGTTTTGTTATCAAGGAGTTTTTTCTGAATTTCTTCCATGGGAACAGCCTTAGGGAATATGAGTTGTGCATAGGCGGGGTTTTCAGTCCGGATTTTCAGCTTGAAAGCCTCTAATTGGTCTTCTAAATTATTGAGCATCTCCTCAAGCTCGTCTCTTTTTTCAGAAGAGAGACTCCCATTAAGTAGTTGGGTGTAGACCTCGGTTATATCCTTCTCTAATTCTTTTTCCTGGCTAAGAAGCTTGAAATCGACATGAGAGGAGATGTCGATCTTTGATAATTCCAAACTGTCTAAAAAGGCACGGGCTTTAGCCTGCTCCATGTAATTATAGGCTTGGAGGTTATAGTTTCTGTTGGGCTCAGATTCGTGGAGTAATACAAGGAGTTCAATAAGATTTTGGTAGGCTTCTATCCTCTTATCAGTCCCAAGAAAGCTCGCTTTTTGTTCCTCATTCTGAATATTTGACCGAATAAATTCAATGGTTTCAATAGAATTCTTGTATTTTTCGAGTGCCTTTTTTGGCTCGTTCTGTTCTCTCAGCGTGTTGCCAAGCTCAAGGTAAGCTTCCCAAAGGATTTGTCCACCGCCTACGTCTTCTACCAGGTGGATAGCGTTTTCAAAATACTGCGTAGATTTTTCGTAATTTCCTAAATTATAGTGCACTATACCTAGGTTATTGAGGAGCATTCCCTCAGATTCTTTGTCTTCACTTTGTTTCGCTTTTTCGAGCCCTTGGTTAAAGTACTCCAACGCTTTTGAATAATTCTGCGCGTCTGAATTTATCGATCCAAGGTTATTTAACACCTTGATTTCTGTCTCTCTGTCGCCGATTTTTCGTGAGAGTTCTAAAGATTCTTTAAAATAGTCTATGGCTCGATGAAAATCTTTTTCATTGAAATTGAGCTGTATCCTTAGTCTTAATGTTATTCCCAAATTATTTAAAGTCCTTGGTATTCTTTCTGAATTCCCTAATTCTTGATCAATAATTTGAGCCTCGCCGAGGTAGTCTAGAGCTTTATCAAAGTTACCTAAATCTTTATAGATAACACCCATATTGTTTAAAAAGTCTGCTTCATCAGTCTTGTTCTCAAGTTCTCTTGCTATCTGTAATGCCTCTTGATAGTAAAGTAATGCCTGTGAGTAATCAGTTTTATATCTCCAGTAAAGACCAACGTTGTTTGAGCATCGGCTTATCTCTATTTTGTGGTTCAATTCTCTAGCGATTTCCAAGCCTTTTTTATTATTGAAGTAGAATTTTTCCCAGTTATTCATTATCCAAAACGTATAGCCCAATTGCCTCAGGCATTTTAATTCATGCTCCTTGCTGCCGGTTTGCCGGCTCATATCGATCGCTTTCTGGAATTCTTGAGTGGCTTCATCAAATTGATCTTTGTCTCGAAGTTTTTTCGCTTCAACATAATGAAAGTAGATATCAAGAGCGTGTTGGCTTTCGAGCTCTTGTTTTTTCAGGCCATATTTTTTTGAAATTTTTAAGGCAGCCTGATACTTTTCCATTGAAGTTGACATCTGACCCAGATTCCAGTACAAAAGACCGAGTTTAAGGAAATGCTCACTCTCTTGTTTTTTGTCAGGATTTGTCTTGTCTGAAGCAAGGGATTTGTTAATAATTTCTACAGCTTCTGCAAATTTGCCGTTTTTCTGGAGCTCTTCCGCTTCTTTGGAGTATTGAGCTCCTCTTTCAGGTAAAGACATATCTTGCTGTTCAATTTCTGTGGAATAGAGAAGAATAGGTAGAAGTGTACAGAAAAGAATTAGGAGAAAGCTTGCTTCTTTAAATCCCTTCAATTCTTCACTTCCTGGCTAAGTGGGGTACTGCTTCAGATTATTGCATAACAAATTGTCACAAATCAACACAGGAGGAGCAATCGCCTTTTAAGATGAATTTGGGGGGTGATATTTTGTGGCATCTCTCCCCTCCAGAGGTGAGAGATTAACCTGGCCCTTAAGGCAAGAGCCTAGACTATAATGTTTTTCCTCTATAAAACAAAGAAATCGATTTCTCTTTGTTTTCTAGAAATAAATTGCGGTTTTCTTTTTTAAGCCAAAAAATCTAATTCAGATTTGACTTCTTTTTAATCGCCGCCGCTTGGTCTTCCGCTAGCAAGATCACCCGTGATCTTGAGTTTTTGCTGGATGTCGTTACTTTCGCTAGGAGCCTTATCCGTTTCCTCATCGACAAAGGGAAGAATGGACAACAAGGATGTGACAAATGCGACCTGTTTCTTGATGAAACTGGCAAAGTCAAACTTGTCTGTTCTGGGCTTCGCATTCAGTGTGGGTACGGAGAGTGCAAGCAGAGCAAAGCATACAATCAGCGCTGTTACCTTGATGGTTTTCTTTGGCATTGTAACCTCCTTTTAGGTTACGCTCGCCTTAGGTGAGGGAATAGATCTATAGGGATTAAGTCATATTGGTGCCATAAAAAGTTTTAATCCCTTCATTCTCATCCAAGGCAGCATTAATAAACTAAAAAATTAAGGGCGTGATGTCAAGCCCTTTTTTGGGCGTAAATGGTTTAAAGTAATTGATTTACCCCATCTCACCTCATCATATTGTGTGTTTAGGCATTTAACACCGCATATATTGAGTCGAATTGTTTTTAAAAAAATTGAATATTTTTTGCGTTTTTTTTGATTTTTTTTGTTATTTTCGAAAAGTTTCCCTAAGATGTCCCTAATAAAGATATTTGGGCGACTAAAATTACGCACCTCATTGACGCTTTGAGATCAGCACGAAATTCGATTGAGACTGCTAGAATTTCATGATTTTGAGCGCGGATTTAGGCTGGAAAAGAATGAAAGATTGTGAGGATTCTGGAAGGAGCCAGGTTTATATAACTCCGAACAACGGACTTTTTAGGACTTGTAAAAGTAGTTGATCTCCCACTCGGCTGTTTGGGGAGCATCCGATCCGTGGGTGGCGTTTCGCTCTACAGAAAATCCATATTGGTGCCTTATGGTTCCGGGTTCTGCTAGGGCGGGGTCGGTCACGCCCATGATCTTCCGCCATTTTTCGATTGCGTTTTCTCCTTCGAGGATCATCACAACAATCTCACCTGAGGACATAAAATCCGTGAGGCTGGCGTAAAAGGGCTTCGCTCTGTGGACAATGTAGAATCCCTCGGCCTCTTCTTTAGTGAGGTGGAGCATTTTTAATCCCGCGATCTCGAACCCTTCGCCTTCGATCCTTTGGATGATCTTGCCGACAACTTTCTTTTTTACCGCATCAGGTTTAATGATGGCTAATGTTTTCTCTGTCATGATTGCTCCTTAAATGATTTTGCCGTCCTTTTTTGCTTTGGCTTCAAGGGCGCTGCCGATGGCAAGGCCTATTCCTATGCCTATCCCGATTCCTGCACCTACATTCCCCATGCCGCTTCCGAGAGCGACACCGATGGCCGGGCCAACGGCGATTCCAAATCCAACGTACGTGCCTTCTGCGACGAGTTTGTGTTTTTTCTGGAGGTGGCTTGTGATCTCTTTGATCTTCCTGTCGTAATTTTTCTTTTCCTCTTTTGAAGACTGAACCAATCCGCCCAGATCTTGGGCTAGCTTTGATATCTCGGCTTTGTATTTTTGACAATCTCCACATTCGTTGGAAAGATCCGCGATTCTCTTTGCCACGCGGGCGATATAGTCCAGTTTATATTTCTTTATATCCTTATTGCTGAGAGTCTGTTTATAGGCAGCAAAACTTTCTAAAGTGTTATTCAACCAACTTTCATAAGTTTCCATCTTTTGATCCTCTGGATAAAACCTTATAACAAAGGGTAAGTGTGAAGTCAATCACAGAGGCATTGTGTGTCAAGGCATTGCTGATTCGATTATCCAAATTTTTGGAGCTCCAAAGGCTTCAAACAATATAGGCTGCACTGGTATCCTGATTGACTCTGTTGGGCTCCACCAGTACAATGATTTCTCATGACCGAGGATAAGAACAATCACGAGAAACTGAAAGAATTGTCCACTGATTTGGGCTTTTCACTTTTTGGAGTGGCAGACATTGCGGAGATCAAACATGAATTCAATCTCGCCAAAGTTTCGGTCGAGAAATTCTCACGGGGGATTGTTCTTGGAAAGAGGCTTTTGGATGCAGTGATCGAGGAAATCGTGGACCGACCTACCGCCCTCTATTTTCATCATTATCGGCAGTTGAACTTTTTCCTCGATAGAGGAGCTTTCCTCGTGGCTTCTAAGATTCAAGAATTAGGTTTTCAGGCCCTTCCCATCCCTGCCTCCCAGATCACGGATTGGAAAAAACAGCAAAGCCATGTTTCGCACAAAAAGGTTGGCTATCTGGCAGGATTGGGTTGGATCGGCAGGAATAATCTGCTCGTGAATCCCGATTTAGGATCAAGAGCGAGGCTGGTCACCATTCTGACGGATATGCCTCTTGCAACGGATAATCCACTCGATCTGGATTGCGGTTCTTGTCGCGCTTGTATCGGCGTTTGTCCGGCAAAGGCCATACACGAGAACGTAGCTGATTTCGACCACTGGCTGTGTTTTGATAAGCTCAAAGAGTTCCGAAACAGTGGAGTCGTCGGCCAGCACATTTGCGGTGTCTGCATCAAAGCTTGCCCCGGCTTCAACCGTTAATAAAGGTGACAGTCCCCTTTTTTGTATACCCCAGGAAAAAAGGGACTGTCCCCTTTTTATCTGGCGAGGCTTATCCCTTTGGATGCGATCTCTATCGTGTTTTTCCCGGTACTCTTGGCTTTAAACAGCGCCGCATCGGCAAGATTGGTGAGGTCTGTGGCCACTTTCTCGTAATCTGTTATTCCTTTTTTCGGCGCAGCGTCACCTTTTTTCCCTCTCTCTGAATAAGAACAGTGCGCGATTCCCAGGCTTATGGATTTACGGACTGGAGTTCCCATGGGATTAAACGTCAACTCTGAAAAGACTTTTCTGATTCGATCTGCCACTTTGAGGGCGCGTTTTTCCTCAGTTCCTGGCAGAATGATAGCGAATTCATCCCCTCCGAACCTCGAAGCCCAATCGCCGATCGATGAGCCGTTGTCCTCAAACCGCGAGCACCAATCGCCATCTCTCTCCCTCCGGATATTTTGTGAAATGACATTCGCCACTTCTTTAAGAAGTTCGTCCCCCTTCAAGTGATGGTAGGTATCGTTGTA
>WTAW01000231.1 GCA_013139435.1 Candidatus Aminicenantota bacterium
AGGAAGTCAAGGCGTTCCCCCTCAACGGACGCCAGACAGATATCAAAACATTGAAGATCAAGAAGGAAGAGCCCCTGAAAAAAGAACTTCAGAATTTTTTCCAGTGTATCCGTGATGGCAAAATGCGAAAAGTCAGCGGAGAGGAGGGGTTACGTGCTCTCAAACTGGCATACAGTGTCCTTGAGGAAGCCTCCACTTAATCCCGTAACGTCCTCTATTTAATAATTTTGATGAGAGCATTACGGAGAGGAGTGTCACTGAGTTCCATCCCATTCATGATCGCAAACCTGGGCCAGAGGTCTTCCTTTATCCCTGCTTCCTGGAGGATTTTCTGAAGGTTTTGTCTTCCGTTGGATTTGTGGAGCTTGATCCGCTTGGGCTGCCGGTTGAGATAGATTCTGTTTGTGAGTCTGCTGAATGAACCGACGAGTCTGTCAAACTGGTTGTCATATTGATCGAATTTTGCGATTGTGCTGAGTGCTGTGAACGTATAGATGTAAGATCCGTACTTGATAAAAGATAAAAGGACTCTCAAGTCGGAACTGTCCTGTGGGGAATAATCAAAAAATTGCTGGTAAGCGGCCAAACCGTTGATTCTCCGTTTCTGGTCCCTGAGGAATTGTAAGTTCTCGACATCTGCTGTCATTTTTTGTGCATAGGTGTGGAGGTCCTCTGAGCTTTTTTCCGCTTGGAGGATAACAGCCGCTTCTCCGTCATCGGAACCCATAATGACCTGAGAGGGCATGTTCTGAAGCTGCCAAGCTTGGGGAAAGCCGAAAGAAAAGCGCATTTCAGGATGATAAAATGTGTTCTTTTCCACATAGCCCTGGCGGGGGTCATCGCCGTACACCATGTTCTCGATTTGGTTCAGATAAGGCACAGGTTTAACCTGAAGCTTGCGGTCACTCTCGAGCAGCATGTCTTTTGTGTTTTGGATACGCTCGCTCGTAAGAGGATGTGTTGAGAGAAATCCTGGAATAGAATGTTTTCCGGAGAGGTCTCCCATTTTTTCGAGAGATGCAAAAAAGCCGATCATCTCTCCTGGATTATAATTGCCTTTTCGGGAGTATTCGACGCCCAGTTGGTCTGCTTGTCTCTCATCATCCCTGCTGTACTTCAAGAAGAGGAACTGGATCCCAACTCCGGCAACTCCAGCGATATCAGCGACAGTTTTATTCAATGCACTGCCCACGGCTAGCCCTACGCCGAAGAGTGTCTGTTCACTCATCCTGTGAATACTGTGACGGGCGTTGACGTGGCCCAGTTCGTGGCCCAGGACAACCGCTAGTTCTGCCTCGGATCTCATGAGAGCCAGGATGCCTCGCGTAACATAGATATATCCCCCAGGAACAGCAAAGGCATTCACGACTGGAGAGTCGAGTACAGCGAAGTGGTACTCAAGATGGGGCCTGTGAGTGTGAGGTCCAAGAGATGCTCCGACTCTTGAGACATAGTCATTCAAAGCAGGATCATTGTAGATTCCGTATTGATTCCGGATCTGAACATCTGTTTGTTTGCCGATTGCGATCTCATCCTGCTCTGAGTATAAACTCAGCTCTTTCTTCCCTGTGACGGGATTCACTGCACACGAGGCGAAAAACACCACCAAAAACCAAAGAATGTATACACAATATTTTTTCATGTGCTAGGCATGAATCGAAATCTAATTCATGGCAAACAGACCATCTTCCAGTGCAGAATTGAACGTGACCTCTGTGATGGTCATGATCATGAATTCTTCACCGTCCTGGTAAGAAAGCAGAGTATGTGCAACCATGATCCCATCGACCTTTTTATAGTCTGAAAAGAAGGTTTCCGCTTCGATCTCGATACCCATATTATTGAGAGTCTTTCCTTGTCCCTTGAAGGCGAGATAGGTGTCAGGATCGATAAAGAGGGTCGATTTGTAGCCGTCTGCATAGGCCTGTTCCAGAACAAGGTAATCCTTGCCTTCGATGTTTTCCTTGCCTTTGTAGGCAAAGGTGATCCCTAATTTTTTCGGATCGAGATAGACAGAGTTCCCCAAGGATTCCCTCTTCATGTATTCTGCTTGCTGTTCGGACATCTCTTCTGTCATGCCCGTTTGAGGATTGGTACCCCATGCGATCTCTCCATCACACGCTTGGGTGATTAACATTCCCATGACTTCGATGTCAAAACGGGATTTGTTAGGCTCTTTTTGATAGATGGTGATCGTTGCCTCCAGGCCCATTTGTGTCAGGTCCATCGATCCAGAGATCGTCGTATCCTGGATTTTTTCAAGAACTTTTCTGCCACCCATTGCGTCGATCATCTTTTTTAGGATGTCGTTCGCCGATTGGCTCTTTGCTGGAGTTGCTAAAAAACTGATAATTAGGAAGCTTAATGTAAACAGTGAGGTTGCTCTCTTCATTTAATCCTCCTTTTCATTAGCCTGGACTATTCATAAAAAATGTCGATACTCACTATAACATATATGATATCTGTATGTTACTTTGATTTGGTTGATTATTTCAATGATCATTATGTTTTTCATGTTGATTCTATTTATAATCGACATTTTTTACCCTTTGGGCGAGCCGATTTCACCGCATCTGCTTTGTTGCAAAGGATTTGCGGTGGACAACCACCGACCCGACCTAACCAACCAAACTTCATCCTTTGCGCCTTGCGCCGACCCAACCTAACCACTAAATCAACTTCGACTCGTGAATAATCCAGGCAAGATTTTAACTGGATGAATGCCCAGAGTAAAGAAAAAATATTTTTCTTCATTGTATACGGTGGATCCGATAAAAGGTTTGATAATTAAAAGAGGTGAAGAATATTAATGGAGCCGGTAATTTTTACACCTATTGTGGATCGTCGGCCGTGAGATGTGCAGGATCTCTGCCGTTTCGGAGACATTGTCACTCGTTATGTCAAGCACATATCCGATGTAATCGCTTTTTAGATTCTCCAGCGTGGGCAGCTTTACGCGATAGCTAGCATCGTTGTTGAAGACGAGATAAAAATACAGATATTTAGGCATTGGATTACCCTTAAATCCCA
>WTAW01000395.1 GCA_013139435.1 Candidatus Aminicenantota bacterium
CAACCTGGCTTCTCTAAGGCAAACATCGCTCCCGCTCCCACACCAAACAGCAGGGCTATCACCGTGAGAAAGTTCGGCGTAAATTTAAGTTTCACAAATAAATCAGCGACGCCATTCGTAATATTCGTCGCCGCAGTTATTAAAAATTGCGGCATGATGCGGATATTTTTCTTTTTTTGTTCAGACATTCCTATCTCGAATCTCCAGATATTTCCATGAAAGTGTCAATCTACCCCAATACCGGGCAAAATTCAAGCTCTCCAGGATTTATTCATACCGAAGCGCTTTTGCAGGATCTGTCAGAGCTGCCTTTGCAGCCTGATAGATGACCGTTAGAAGAGCGATAAAAACGGCCAAAAGTGCAGCCATAACAAATGGTCCCATCCCAATGCTTATCCGGTGGGCAAATCCTTGTAGCCATTGATGCATCGCAAAATATGCGATCGGCCAGGCGATCAGATTGGCTACGACTACCCACTTGGTGAATTCCTTACTCAGGAGAAGGACAATTTCAGAAATAGACGCCCCCAACGCCTTCCGTATCCCAATCTCTTTTGTGCGCCGTTCCGCCAAAAAGGAAGCCAATCCAAACAGACCAAGACAAGAGATGATGATCGCAAGTAACGCAAATGACTTGAATATCGTCCCCACTCTCTGTTCAGTCCTGTACATTGCATCATACTCTTCATCGAGAAAACGATATTCAAATGGATAGTCGGGCGAGAAGTTTTTCCAAGCATACTCCATACTTGCGATGGCATCAGAAATTCTCTCGGGATCGATCTTTATAACGAAATAACGAAAATCTTCCGGCATGTACGCCAGGATCAGAGGCTTAAGTGTAAATTGCATGGGGCTGAAATGATAGTCTTTGACGACACCCATTATCCTGAATTTTTTGCCCCAGAATGTAAACTGTCTTCCCAGGGGAGATTTGCCTCCTACGATGTTTGCTGCGGTTTCATTCACCACGACCGATGATTCATCTATGGCAAATTCCTTTGAGAAAAAGCGCCCTTGCGCCATCTCAATATTTAAAGTCTCGAGATAGTCATATCCCACAGCTATCAAATACCAAGGTATGTTTTCCTCTGGTTTTTTCCCTACCCAATCCGTTGCTGGGCCACTGTAGCTAGCTCCCTTTGTGGGGGCGACCGAGGTTTGTGTAACGGCAAGAATCTCGGGACTCATCAGCATTTCGTTCTTTGCTGATTCATAGTTTTGCCTGAATCCTCCCCTTATCCTCATAATAACAATATGCTCTTTTTCAAACCCCAGTTTTTTAGTCTTCATAAAGACGATCTGATCGGAGATGATGATCGTGCAGATGATGAGGAGGATGGAGATGGAAAACTGCACGATCACAAGGATCTTGCGGAACGAAGCCCCTTGACTTCCCAGAAAAAATATTCCTTTCATCACTTTTACTGGCTGGAAGGAAGAGAGATAAAGAGCGGGGTAGCTTCCTGCTAAAATTCCGGTGAAGAAGGCGATAGCAACTATTGCAAGCAGCATTTTGATGTTTCTTCCATAGCTCAGGGAAAGCTGCACTCCCGAAATGCTGGTAAATGCAGGGAGAAGAAGCTCGACAAGGACAATGGCCAGTCCAAGCGAGATAAAAGACATAAGCAGAGATTCACCGAAAAATTGTTGGATGATCTTGGAGCGGTAAGCCCCAATCACTTTTCGGAGCCCCACCTCTTTGGCCCGTGTCGTGGACCGTGCCGTTGTCAAATTCATAAAATTGATGCAGGCCGTGATCAGTATAAAAACTGCAATCAATGAAAAAACATAAACGTATGTGATATCACCCTTGCCCGGTGTTATAGGGCCTCGAATATTCGTAGAGAACAGGTGGATTTTTCTCAGCGGTTGCAGATAGAGAACGAGGCGCTGCTTCTCGAGATGTTTATCGAGGAAGTGAGAGATCTTTTGGTCTACATCTTGAGCGGTGCTCTTTTTCTGGAGTAGCACAAAGGTTTCGTTGTTCTGGATATTCCAATCCTCCATAACATCATATTCCGTCGCCATTTCCCCGAGAAGTATGAAAGGAATAAAGAAATCACACTGAAGATGCGAGTTGTGAGGCATATTTTTAATGACAGCCTGAACAGCAAAATCGAGAGTTCCCTCCACATGAAGGATCTTTCCGATTGGGTCTTCATCCGGAAAGTATTTGTCGGCAATTTTTTGTGTTATCACTACAGAGTGGGGATCGGAAAGAGCATTATTGAGATTCCCTTCTACAGCAGGAAACGTGAACATCTGAAAGAGATCGGGATCGACCAAACTGAATGCAGATTCCATGAAATTTTTATCTCCATATCTCACTAACCACTCTCCCCCAAGCTTCAAATATCGTGTGGAGAATTGAATCTCGGGAATTTCCTCTTTTAGGGCCGGAGATAGGGGAGCAGGCATCTGCCATTGATCATAGATCTGCTCTGTCGTCTCATTGATGGCATTCACCCTGTACAGAAGGTCTGTGTTCTTATGGAATCTGTCATAGCTGAGCTCTTCATTCACCCACAAGAGGATCAGAATGCAGCATGCGATTCCGATGGCAAGGCCCGTGATGTTGATGAAGGAATACCCCTTGTGATTTTTTATGGTCCTCAGAGCGATTTTAAAGTAATTCTTAATCATAGGGATCGCATCTTAAGTTTAGCACAAAAAACTTATGTAGTTCACTACAGCTCCGTGGGCCACTTCCTTGCCTTTGCAGCACCCGATCCGACCTACCAATCAACTTGTGAATACTCCGGGTTAAAACCAAATATCAAATCTATCACACCCAGTTATTAAACAATTAAAATGTAGGGTCCATTCTACGGATGGATCAAAATCGTTATTCAATCGGGTTGGCGACCTCTCTTGTTGGGTTTTTGACGTTGTGATATAATCCCATCGCTAGCCATGCCGGGGTGGCGGAATTGGTAGACGCAAGGGACTTAAAATCCCTCGTAGGTTATCCTACGTGCCGGTTCGAGTCCGGCCCTCGGCACTCTTTTTTCCTATAACGCCTTTGAATTGAGTTAATTACCACAACCAAACGAAACTATGTCAAAATAAGCGTAAACAGACAGTTTTGGTCTATTTTGTCATGTTTTTGTCCCTGAGACGTCCCTGGGATTAGAACAGAAATTACAAGATCAGAATCCGTGACTTCTACCGTGTGGAGGTAACCCTGAGATTATTTCTAGAGCTCCAACTCAAATTTATTTAAATGTCAGACTATTTTTTTAAATACCTAACTCATTATATGATAGTGATCATCACAATAAACGGCAAAGGAGAGCGTCCATGAGCTTTATTTTCTATAGAATATTCCGGTGACCTTTTTTGAATAACCACCTACTACGCATTCTTGCCAGGAGGTTGAGGGGGAAAAGTTTCCACATGAGAGGCTGTGGGCACGGTCTGAATCAGTCCACAGTGTTTTTGCCGTCCACTTATCGTTCTTCAAATAAATCATTGTTACATTTTTCGAGTAGCCGTAGATAATCACTTCATTTCCTGGCAGATTGGGTTGGACATCTGCCACTGCCACTCCTCGCAGTCCCTCGCTGTCCCTGTATATTTCCTCTGATTTCCAAGTGCCTTTCTCCTGTTTCAATAAATATACCCCTCCTTTATCACCTGCTAAAACGACCTCCGGGCCCTGGAATTTTTCCAACAATTCGCCAGCTGCAATTCGTGCTAGTGGCTCCGGGAGCTGATTGATACTCTTGGTCCTCCATTTACCGTTTTTTGCATATAACTGGATTACTATTGCTGAGGAACCCACAACGAGTGCCTCCAGTCCCGGGTGAGTCCTATCAAAATCACCGATGATAGTATCCCTTAGTCGGGCGGAGTCTTTGAGGACAAGAGTATGTTTCCAATCGCCATCTTTATAAAGCGCAAAGAGCTGACCATCACCATCCACGGCCACTACTTCCTGAGAGGGATAGGCTGGGTTGAGTTCCCCGACAGATAGTCCGTGGAGCGAACCCCCTTGGTCAAATATAGTCTGGTGTTTTTTGGTATCGAACTGGATTAATTCCACAACGCCCCTCGCACCCCCGACGATGATCTCTCTGCCCGGGTGATCGGCATCCAATTCACCTGCAGCTGCTCCTGTAAGAGATTCAGCATCAACCCAGAGAATATCGTTGATCCACTTACCAGAGGACTCATATGTAAAGACCACTTCACCATTTGCAGCTACAGAAATGATTTCGGCTCCTTCATGCTTGGGATCGATATCGGCAACGATGACTCTCTGAATCTTTTCTTTGCTCTCCCAAAGGGTTTTGGCTTTCCAGTTTTGCGGCTCCTCTTGTCCGGTTAGACTAAGAATCAGAATAAAGATCAGCCCTGTTAAGACAAACATGCTTTTGTTTTTCATTGGCCCTCCTTATGACTTAAAATCTTAGATCTCACACTAAATAATTGTTTCTGTATTCGTAACTTATTAATTTCTTATTAACAATCAAGGCGCTATAAATATACCACATTTCTAATCCTTACATTTAATGAAGCGTCCATTGGTTCTGAAATTCTATCAAAATAATAGCCGTATTATTTCTATTTATGTTCATATTTCTTTGCCTCCTTTAAAAGCGGCTTGATCATTTCCTTTTTCATTCTTTTATTTACCTCTCTTCTGAATGCTGGCAATCTAGACAGAAGTAGCATTATTGCATTTTGAATTCG
>WTAW01000363.1 GCA_013139435.1 Candidatus Aminicenantota bacterium
TCCAGCTCAATGTCGTCAGTGTTGACACTCTGAAAGAGGCACAGAGAAATCCTGCGAAATACCGCGACCTGATCGTCCGTGTGGCCGGATACAGCGACTATTATGTCGACCTGAGCTCTGAACTTCAGGACGAGATCATCAGGCGCACAGAGCACCAATCCTTCTGAACCCAAAGATGTTTCTGTTGATTTAACATGAAAGAGTTGGTATACCAGTAAAATAATATTGTGGCTTGACTTGTCTGGATTATTCACGGACCGAGGCCAACCCACCCCACCCTAACAATAAGGTGAAGGCAGTGGCTCATGAAGCTGTAGTGAACTACCGCGAGCCGACCCAACCTAACCCGAGCTACAACGAAGCCGATGCTGTGAGATCGGTTCGCCCGAAGGGTAAAAATTGTCGATTAGAATATCGGAGAACATCGCAAGAGGAATCAATCACTTCCCATGACTATAAATTGGGAAATACTGATTCAATGTTTATTGTAATAAATATCGACAATTTTTATGAATGATCCAGATCAGATGTTTACGAAGCGTCGCATCTTGATATTCAGCACAAGTGAAACAGCAATATAATTTGTCAGGAGAGACGACCCTCCATAGCTCAACAGAGGGAGAGGGATCCCGGCGATCGGGAAGAGTCCGATGGTCATGAACACATTTATGAAAAATTGGCTCGTTATCATCATGGCAACCATAAATATGATATACACTCCCGTCCGATCTCTGGATTGAGGAACGGACCAAAAGAGCCTGGCTAAAAACAAAAAATAAAACAGACCGATGACCACAACCCCCACAAAACCCAACTCCTCCCCGATAACGGCAAATATAAAATCTGTGTGGCGCGCTGGTAGAAATTGAAGTTGACTCTGTGTTCCTCTGACATAGCCCTTTCCGAACAGACCGCCGGAACCGATGGCGATCTTGGACTGGAGTATATGATAGCCAGTGCCTAAAGGATCTTTTTCCGGTGTGAGTAATGTTGTGATTCGATCCTTCTGGTAATCCTTGAGGAAAAATCCCCAACTGACGATTCCTATCACCAAAGTAAAAATCAACAGTATCACAAGAGTTTTTCTTGTCAGTCCCGCCAATATGAACGCACCGAGAAGAATTGGAATATAACTCAAAGCTGTGCCCAGGTCGGGCTGTAATGCGACAAGCACAACTGCTAACAGGACGAACGCACTGCTCGAAATTCCTGCCTCGTTGGATAAATATTTCCTCTTAAATTCCGAAAAGATGCGTGCCAGCAGGAGAATGATGGCGATCTTAGTGATCTCGGATGGCTGAATCTGAATAAATTCCAGCTTGATCCAACTCTTCGTTCCGGCGATCAACTTCCCAAATATCAAAATGCCACCCAGAATAAAAATACAAGCAATGTACAGATAGAGTGAATAGGTGACAAAAATATTATAGTCTACTGTCAGCAAAACTAAGAGCACTGCCAAGCTCAAAAGTGTCCAGAAAACTTGTCTGAGATAATAATTCCCAGGCAAATAATGGGATGAACTGTATATCACGGCAATTCCGATCAGAGTATTCACCACAAGAAGAGCGATCAGGATCCAATCGATGTCTTTGATCTGTGTTTGATTAATCATATTTTGCCCTGTAGAGCTCAATCAATTCTCGGGCAGAAGGCGCTGCGGTCGCTCCCCCGCCTCCCCCATGTTCCACAATAAGAGAGACTACGATCTCCGGCTTATCTTTAGGTGCGAATCCTGTGAACCATGAGTGGGTTTTGATCTCTCTCTTCTGTTGGGCCAGCTTTTCAGCGGTTGCCGTACTCACGACCTGAGCTGATCCGGTCTTTCCACACACATCAAAACCTTTAACCCTAGCTAGGGCGCCAGTACCTCTATCGTTGACAGACTGCCACATCCCTTGTACTACTTTTTCAAAATACACCTCAGGAATGGGAGATCTGATGCCTGTTTTCTCTTGCTGTCTGGCTATCTCATGGCCCTCATGGATTTCGCTCGCATAGAGGTAAGGAATTACGCTAAGACCCCTGTTGGCGATCTGTGCCGTGTGGACCGCGATCTGTAAAGGAGTCACGAGTAAAGGCCCCTGTCCGATAGACACAGATATCGTCTCTCCAGGATACCAAGGCTCATCCCTAACCCGCCTTTTCCACTCGGGGTCGGGGACCAAACCCGCCTTTTCCCCAGGTAGATCGATATGCGTAGGTGATCCTAGACCGAGCACACGGGCATACCGAGCGATCTCCTCTATCCCAATTCTTTTTCCCAGTTGATAAAAGTAGATGTTGCAGGAATGTTGGATCGCACTGTACAGATTAACAGCCCCATGCCCACCCCTCTTCCAACAGGCAAAGGGATGCCTATAGATGATGATAGAGCCGCGACAGACAAACGAAGTGGAATCATTCACGGCCCTCAAATCCAGCCCCGCGAGCAGCATGATGGGCTTAAACAAAGAGCCAGGAGCGTACAAACCACGAATGGTCCGGTTCTCGAGAGGATGCTTCGGACTGTTGATGAGGTCCACCCATTCTTCTGGAGTGAAGCGGTTGATGAATTTATTCGGGTCGAAATTTGGATAGCTGGCCATAGCCAGGATCTCACCCGTCTTTGGTTTCATCACAACCACTGCACCCTCTTTTCCTTCCAAAATCTCCTCTGCCTTCTTCTGGAGGTCAAAATCCAATGTCAGATAGATCTCATTTCCACGGATAGGCTCGACATTGGATACTTCTCCGATCTCTCTTCCGATCCTATCCACGATCTCGAGAACCTTTCCCTCTGTGCCGACTAAGCTGTCTTCGTATTGTTTCTCCAGACCTGTTTTCCCAATCAGGTCGCCGAGCCGTCTGTTTTTATACTGGTCCATTTCCATCTCTGCCGGGGATATCTCCTGCAAATATCCAAGGACATGAGAAGCCAACGTCCCAAACGGATAATTTCTCTTGGGTTCTGATTGAACGATCAGCTCGGGCAGCTCATATTGCCTGGATTTGATCCGGGCAACTTCTTCATAGGTCAAGTTATCCTTGACAACGATCGGTTGGAAGAGAGGCAGAGATCTGTATTTATCCACACGTTCTTTCAAAATTTCGGGTTCCAAGTCGAGGAGCTCGGAAATTCTCAAACACGACTCTTCATAGTCTTTGCAGTTTTCCCTGATCAGTGACGCCTTAAAGGAAGCGATATTCTTGGCGAGAACGACACCGTTTCTGTCTCTGATCAGGCCCCTCTGGGGTGGCACCACGATCTCTCGGATGCGGTTTGCTTCAGATTTCTGCCAAAACATCTGAAAGTCGAGGATCTGGAGTTTCCAAAAATACAGGATGAGTATGACAAACAGGATCTTGACGACAATGAAGACCACTCTCGCTCTCGAAAATACCAAAGATAGATCTTCATAAATCTTGCTGTTCATCATCTTCGGTGCCGAGAGATCGCTTTTATTGCTTTCCGGATTTGTGGAAAAAGAGTGCTGCCGATCAATGCCGTTATCAAAGGCTTGAGAAAAATCACTCCTTTTCCTGTATTGAGAGCTTTGGAATAAATGAAGGAATAGAGAAAGACCCAAAGCATGAGCTCTATCGTGATCAAAGCGAAAATGAAAAGAAACCTCCGCCAAAACGAAGAGACATCGATCCTCTTGGAAACAAACCCGGCTAAATAACCCATGATGGTTTTGGCTATCCCGGCAACTCCAAAAACTCCTAAGGAAAAAGAATCCTGAATAAGCCCACAAACAGCGCCCAAACATGCCCCATACACCTCATTCCTCGTAGAGGACATATAAATGACCAGAAGGCTAAAAACATTGATCGCTTGAATAGAATAAATAGAAATGTGGGATAAAAGAGAGAACAAGGCCACTGCGAAAATGATACCAAGGGATGTTTCTAAGAAATCTCTCATTATCTCCGTTTTCAGAAAATATTTTTCGCCTGAATGCGGATGACAGCAAGCTGGTCTAAATAACGGAACTCAAAATACGGCCTCACAGAAACTTCTTTAAAAAGACCGGAAGTGGGAGTTATGGACACTATTCGGCCAACATTGATACCAGGAGGAAAAATGCTGTCATACCCTGTCGTATAAAGGTTCTCGCCCTCTGAGACATTCTCATCCGTTGACACGACATGCTCCAATTTACAGGAACCCTTTCCATCTCCAGATAAGATCCCCAGGACTTTTTTCTTTTCAGTAAAAACACTCACTCCGCAATCATTGTCTGTGATCAATTGCACACGCGCTTCTTTGAGGGAAATCGGACCGATGACCCTTCCGACCAAATTCCCAAATTTATCCAGAACAACCATGTTCTTTTTGATCCCATCCAGAGATCCTCTGTTGATCATCACGGATTTGAAGTAGTTGCTGGCATCTATTCCTACGACCCGTGCATGCAGGATGTTTTGATGCATCTCCCCGAGAAAGGCCTCGATCTCTTTCTCGTTCTTGTAATGCTCAAGAGCGTTCCGTAATAATCTGTTCTCCTGAGAGAGAGAGAATATATCCCGTCTCATTTCCTCATTCTTATCATGGACCTCGCGCAGAGAAAAATATCCCTTCCAGAATCCTCCGATGCCTTGAAAGAACGAAACAATCCCATGCTGGAGAGGAGAGAAAACGACAAAGACAGCCTTCTCAAAATAGTTTTCTCGTTCACCAAGGGGAACTTGGATGGATATCAGGACGAGTTGCAGAAAAATGAGAATACTGAGAACAACTAGGTTTCTGTTTTTTTTAAAAAAAGAGGGCATTTAAAGATTAAATTAGAGAGATTTTTCTCAATAAATCTAAATCATCGAGCATTTTCCCCGCACCGATAACAACCGTTGTCAGGGGATCTTCTGTGATGAATACAGGCAATTGTGTCTCTTCGCGGATGCGCTTGTCGATATTCTTAAGGAGAGACCCCCCACCAGTCAGGATAATGCCACGGTCTATGATATCTGCAGAGAGTTCGGGAGGTGTTTTTTCAAGTGCCACTTTAACCGCATCGATGATGGCTCCAACGATATCTTCCAGCGCCTCCCTTATCTCCTGGTCATCCACAACAATAGTCTTAGGAATACCTTCCCGCAGATCTCTTCCTTTGATGTCCATAGTGATGGGCTCATCCAAGGGGTAAGCCGAACCGATCTGCATTTTGACCTGTTCTGCTGTTCTTTCCCCGATGAGCAGGTTGTATTTCCGTTTGATATACTGGATGATGGCTTCATCCATCTCGTTTCCGGCAATACGGATGGAGTGATTGAACACGATCCCGTTCAACGAGATGACCGCGATGTCCGTTGTTCCCCCACCGATATCGACGATCATGTTCCCTGTAGGCTCAGATATGGGAAGGTCGGCACCCACAGCTGCAGTTGTGGGTTGTTCTACCAAGTACACCTCTGAGGCTTTTGCCCGCATGGCTATGTCCTTGACTGCTCGTCTCTCGACTTGTGTGACCCCCGTAGGAATACCGATAACGATCCTCGGCCTGAGCAAAAAACTCCTGTTGTTTGTAGACTTCTTTATAAAGTAATCAAGCATCTTTTCGGCAATCTCGAAGTCAGCGATAACTCCATCGCGCATGGGTTTTATGGCCAGAACGCTTTTTGGAGTCTTCCCCAACATCTCTTTTGCTCTTTTCCCCACGGCCTCCACTTTTCCCGTTTGGTGATTCACCACGACAACGGAAGGTTCCTGTACGATTATTCCTCTACCCTTGAGATAAACAAGTGTATTCGCTGTCCCGAGGTCAATGGCAAGATCACAGAAAAACTTTTCTTTAAGCCATTCGATAAGATTCATTCTATCTTCCTCTATCTACACGACTTATTTAACATAATTTTCGTTTCCACGCAAACTAAAAAAAGATTATTTTTTTCTTGCTTTTTATTTTTGAGAAATATATAGTCAAAAAACTCAGGGAGAATACAGAGAGGAGGTAAGAATGAGTGACCAATCCTTCAAGCCTTATGTGCCTGCCGAACAATCCATGAAAGAGATCTCTTTCAAGGCAATTATTCTAGGAATCATCATGGCGGTCGTTCTTGGCGCTGCGAATGCCTACCTTGGTCTTCTCGTCGGAATGACCGTTGCAGCCACTTTTCCGGCGGCTGTTATCGCAATGGCAGTACTACGGCCTTTAAAAGGGACTATTCTTGAGGAAAACTTTGCAAGAACCACGGGTGCTGTCGGAGAAGCGTTGGCAGCTGGAGCCATATTTACAATCCCCGCTTTCCTGTTCACCGGTGTGTGGACAAAGTTCGATGTCGCCAAATCATCGATGCTCATGCTCGTGGGGGGCATCCTTGGAGTTTTTCTGATCATACTCGTCCGCCGCACCTTGGTCGAAGATGCCTCTCTCCCCTTTCCAGAGAGTGTCGCCTGTGCTGAGATGGTCAAAACCGGCCAGAAAGCTGGTTCGCATGCGGCATACATGTTCTGGGCAATGGGATTGGGAGGTTTTATAGAATTCTTTACGAGCGAAAACGGTATCCGTGTCATTACACCTTATGCAAGAACTGTATTCAAAATACCCGGCCTCTCTCGAATCACTTTTCTGGATAGTAGCAACTTAGAAGTGGCCAAGACAGCTGAAATACGAGGAAGAATGTTCGTAGAATCTCCAGCAGCCAATGCGGCCATGATCGGTGTGGGATACATCATAGGACCTAAACTCGCCGCTTTAACCTTTTCTGGTGGAGTGCTCGGTTGGGCCTTCCTGATGCCCATCCTTCTCTTCATCAGCGGTGACCTCGGAAGGATCGTGGCCGATTTTGGCGGGGACTGGACCGCAATGGCCATCTCTGCATATGATGCTCAAATAAAGCCAATCGCCGTGGGAGCCATGCTGGTAGGCGCATTCTATACTCTGTTTAAGATGAGGAAGAGCCTCATCGCCGGAATCGGCCGTTCTTTCACAGATGTCGGCAAAGCAAAATCGGGGGGAGACACGAAAACACTCAGAACCGATAAAGACCTTCCCTTTCCTTCGATCATTCTGGCAATCATCGCACTGATCATCCCCATGATCCTCCTCTACAATGTGTTCACCAAAAACATCGGTTCAGCTCTTATATCCACAATAGTGATGATCATCATGGGGCTTCTTTTTGCGGCTGTAGCCGGCTACCTCGTGGGTATTATCGGTTCCTCTTCGAATCCCATTTCTGGTTTGACTTTAACCTCGCTGCTCATCGCCGCCCTGATGATGGTGATCATGGGACAAAAAGGAGATGCGGGAATAGCCGCTGTGTTGGGAGTGGCAGCTGTTGTCTGCTGTGTTGCAGGAGTCGCAGGAGATATGATCCAAGACTGGAAGGTCGGTCACATCCTTGGCGGAACGCCCTGGCGAATGCAGATCGGAGGCTTGATCGGAGTTGTCGCTGCTGCTTTGACACTGACCTTCTCTTTACAGCTACTCCACAACAACATCGGGATCGGCAGCGAGACACTTCCCGCACCCCAAGCAGGATTGATGGCGGCAATGGCCAAGGGGATCGTTGGAGGAGAAATGGCCTGGCCGCTCGTGATAGCTGGGATGCTCCTAGCCGTGGCCCTCATCCTTATTGGATCTCCCTCACCTATGCTGATCGCTGTCGGGATGTATCTGCCATTCCGTGCGACATCATGTATCTTCCTCGGAGGCGTGATCAAGTACTTTCTCGATAGCAGTGTGGCCAAGAAAAAACCCACAGCTAAGGGTAGAAAAACCGTAGAAAATACCGGCCTTCTCATTGCCTCCGGATTAATTGCCGGACAGGCGCTCATGGGAATCATCACTGCTGCTGTCAAAGGTACAAGCATCCGACTCCCAGAAGTGTGGCACAGTGCTTGGTTGGGTCTGATCATTTTCTTCATTCTCGGGTTCATCCTGATCTATCTTCCGTACAAAAATATGATACAATCGGGTGAATTTGGAGAAGAAGGTGAAGAACAAGAGAACTAAAACAAGAGTGCTTGACCTCTTCCTTATGATGTGAAAAGCAAAGCTAAAACACAGCAAGAGCTCAATCTACTGGAGCTTGTTCCGGTTAAGAACCTCAAGTGGGAAGAGAATGAAGACGGCTCGATTTGTTTGCTCAAGCCAAAATTCCGGCTTCCATTTCTTAAAAAATACCTATTGCCTCTTCTTAAGAGGCCCTACTATAAAATTACCCTCGACAAGATCGGCAGCCAATTCTGGGAAAGCTGCGATGGGGTATGTACAATGGAGGAGATCGCCGCACGCATGAAGAATGCACTTGGAGACGAGGTGGAGCCTCTCTATGAGCGAATCACTCTGTTTCTTCAAACTCTCGAGAAGAACAAATTCATCCGCTTCAAATAACCTGAATTATTCAGTCTAAATAGAGACTTCTTTACGGATGCGATCATTTCAACTAAAATATCACTGTGAATTCGAAATGATAGATAACGAGATGACGATCCTTGAGATCTTGGTGTTCGGCCACCCGGTCCTCGAGACAAAAGCTGACAAGATAAAAAATATCGATGATGATTTATGCCGGCTAGCTAACAACATGGTTCACACCATGCATGTGGCTCCGGGTATCGGCCTGGCTGCCCCCCAGGTCAACCAGAGCGTCAGGCTCATTACAGTGGACCTTTCAGTGGGAGAAAAAAACGAAGAGATCATTATCCTCGCCAATCCTGAGATCCTTGATTCCCATGGTGAGACGATTTTGGAAGAGGGCTGTCTATCCGTACCGGACATCAACGAAAAGGTCATCAGGCCAGCACACATTGTGGTAAAAGGCATCACCCTCGATGGCAACGAGAAGACCCTAGAGGCAGAGGGTCTTCTGGCGCGAGTGATTTGCCATGAGATCGACCATTTGAACGGGAAGCTCTTCATCGAACGTTTATCACCGCTCAAAAAGAATCTGATCAAAAAGAAACTCCGCAAGCAGTTGCGCAAGGGTGCTCAAACTTGAGGATCGTTTTTTTCGGTAGCCCAGAATCTGCCATTCCCTCACTCCGGAAGATCTTGGAAGAAAGCCACGAAGTCAAACTCATCATCACACAACCAGACAAACCATCAGGAAGAGGAAAAAAAATCACGGCCTCTCCAGTCAAAAGGTTTGCTCTTGAAAAAGGCATCCCCGTGTACCAGCCTAGGAGAATTCGAAAAGATCCAGCTGCTTTGAAAACGTTGAGTGAGATCGATCCCGATCTCAACGTTGTCGTGGCATACGGTCAAATCATCCCCGCCTCGATCATCTATCTTCCCAGGCATAACTCGATCAACCTCCACTTCTCTCTTCTGCCTAAATACAGAGGGGCTTCTCCTGTTCAATGGGCCATACTGAATGGAGAAACCACTACAGGTCTGACCATCTTTGAACTCAACGAGCACATGGACGAAGGAGATATCTTGACGCAAAGGAAAACAGG
>WTAW01000152.1 GCA_013139435.1 Candidatus Aminicenantota bacterium
TCATCATGAGAAAAAATATATGTCAGATTTAGTTCAAAATGTGTTTTTTCCCAGAACGAATGGCCCACTTGATACTGGGTTGCTCCAGAAACCTTTTCAGAGCAATGTTCTCTTTGAGCCCTAGGGGTTCCGTATTCCGAGATAAAAAAGTGCTCATGTAGTCGTATTTTGGCTTCTTGGAGGTTTGAGGGTTGATGTTCGGCTTTGCAGAGAAAAAAGAGGATGCGCTGAATCCGATCTTTTTAAGTGTGAATAAGAGGATCACGGCAAACACGAACGATGCGATGACCCAAATTTTCTTTTTTTTCACCTGTTTTAAGATAAAACTTTCCCTGGAGTTTGTCAATCCCGCGACTCCCTGGGGAAGTTTCTCCAAATCCGTTATAGAAGAGGAATATAAAATTCAGAGATCAACAGAATATTTTGATTAGGCAACGAAGTATCCTTGTTTTTTGTTCTAAAAGTAAGTGTCGGCAGATTTTATGAATAACTAGGCTGAAAGGTAGTTCTTCACGAGTTGAGGTTGATTTAGTGGTTAGGTTGGGTCGGCGTAAGGCATGGAGGGCGAAGCTGTAGTTTACTACCGCGAGACCCGACATAACGAGGCAGATGTGGTAAGATCAGCTCGCCCGCAGGGTAAAAGATGCCGATAATATAGATTTATAGTTTTGGGAAGAAAAGTATCGGCAGATTTTATGAATAACTACCTCAACGGAAAGATGAGATATCCCAGCCAAAATTCACCTTGGATATCCTCTCTACAGGGGATTGACGCTTCAGACGGAATTTGTGAATATGTAGGAGCGCGAAAGCTCTGGTTAAGGCCAAATCTAAGTGCTGTTTACAGGAGTTATAGGTCTTGTGGCCTGCTCCTGTTTCAGTTGACAATTATGAGTGGATTACCTACCATATTGATACTGAATTGACAGTGAGAGATTAGCTAAAATGCCACATTTTCTTTGTCGATTAGCTACAGATGACGGCCGGATTGTGTCCGAACCGTTCTTCAGCCCTTCGTTCAAAGAATGCCGAAAGCATTTTGAAGAAGAAGGGTATTGCGTGCTGTCGGTCAAGAGGGATTGGAAGAAAATGAAAGCCCCTGTTCTTTCGACAGAGAAGAAGATCAATGAAAAAGATTTTATCACATTCAACCAAGAGTTGATCGCCCTGATCCGGGCGGGATATCCTATCTTTAAAAGCATAAATATCCTGATCCAGCGTGTGAAGAATGAAAAGCTCAAAGAGATATTGATGTTGGTGGAAAAGGAAGTCCGAGGGGGTAAGGCGCTTTCGGAGGCTTTTGCACAACACGAGAAATTGTTCTCAACGGTTTATATCGCCTCGCTCATGGCCGGGGAGCGCAGCGGTAATCTTGCCGAGACGATCAGCCGCTATAATGTGTATGCACGGACGATCTCCCAGACCAAATCGAGGATAAAAACAGCCCTGACCTATCCGACGATACTGATCATATTTTCCTTTATCCTCCTGTTTATTCTTCTAAATTTCATCCTGCCGAGGTTTTCCACGTTTTATGCAGATTATCAAGCCCAGCTGCCGTCTATCACCCGGGCTTTGATATCTGTGTCTTTGGCGGTGCAGAGCAACATGGTGTTAATTATCGCCTTTGTGCTCGTACTCTTCCTGGCATATTTTCAAATGAAGAAGAATGAAAAATCGCTGGTTTTCCTGGACCGATTAAAGCTTAAAACTCCCTACGGAAAGCAGATCTGGATGGAATCGGCAGTCTCTCTTTTCTGCCGGACTCTGGGCCTCCTCCTGGAAGGGGGGATCTCCCTGCTCTCTGCAATCCCTCTATCTTCCAAGGCGGTCCCCAACAAATACATGTTAATGAGGATGAAAGTACTTCCCGAATCTATCAAAAATGGAGAAAGCCTCACCGAATCTCTCCGGAAGACGGAGTGTTTTCCCCCTTTGGCGCTGGATATGATCCGCATAGGAGAATCGTCTGCCAACCTTGAGGGGATGCTATTTGATGTGGCAGAGGTCTACGATGAGAGGATAAGCAGCAAGATCGATACGATCGTATCTTTGATACAGCCGATCGTTATTATCTTCATGGGTCTGATCGTGGCCGTGATGTTACTCTCTGTCTATCTGCCCATTTTTAATATCATTCAAGTCACGAATTGAAGGGAAAAATGAAGAATAAAGAAAATAAAAGCACAGTTCATTCTGAGGAAGCGAAAGCCAAGGAGCTGGCCGAAAAGTACAAGGTTCCCTATATCGACCTGGCATCCATAGCTCTAAACAGGGAATTTATCCAATCTCTTCCCGTTGAGTTTCTCTACAGGGCGAATTTCGTTCCGATGGAAGAAAATAAGAATTCGGTGAAGATCGCCATCGCCGATCCTTCCGATATCGAAGTCATAGATTCCATCGAATCGTTCTTGGGAAAGAAAGTAGAAGTCTATGTAGCCTCGAAGAGAGGGATTAACGAGGCGTTGCGCAAGAGTGAGACGGCTCTCCAGATCCTCAAGGATGCCACAGAGGGTTTTGTTATGCAGGTTGTGGAGATGGAGGGAGAAGAGGATGAAGTCATATCCGTGGAAAAGCTGGCCGACCAGGACGGCTCGATCATCAAACTCATGAACTCCATTATTTTTACAGCTGTCCAGAAACGAGCCAGTGATGTTCACATCGAGTCCAAAGAAAACGGTGTGACCATCAAGTACCGGATAGATGGTGTTCTGGGCGAAGCCATGGACACGATCGGTAAAAAATTTCAGTCCCCCATTATCTCCCGGATCAAAGTTATATCAGACTTAGATATTTCCGAGCGCAGAGTCCCTCAAGATGGACGGTTCCGGTTAAAGATCAAGGACAAGACCATAGATTTTCGTGTGTCCATCATGCCATGCATCTATGGCGAAGATGCTGTGATCCGAATCCTCGACAAGGAGATGATCACCCAAGCCCTCTCCGAATTGAGGCTGGACCTGTTGGGCTTTTCAGAGATGGTTCTGGATAGGTTTAAAAGATACATTGTCCAACCCTACGGCATGGTCTTGGTCACTGGGCCAACAGGAAGCGGAAAAACGACAACGCTCTATGCGGCTCTGACTGAGATTAAATCCCCTGAGGATAAGATCATCACCATCGAAGATCCTGTGGAATACCAGATAGATGACATTACCCAAATTCCCGTTAACGAGAAGAAAGGATTGACTTTTGCCCGCGGATTGCGCTCGATATTGCGGCATGATCCGGATAAGATCATGGTAGGAGAGATCAGAGACCCGGAAACGGCGCAGATCGCCATCCAATCAGCCCTAACAGGACATCTGGTTTTTACGACTGTGCATGCCAACAATGTCTTCGATGTCATCGGCCGGTTCCTTCACATGCAGGTGGATCCCTATAGCTTCATCTCCGCCCTCAATTGCATCCTTGCACAGAGACTGGTGAGAGTCCTCTGTTCGCAGTGCAAAAAAATTGTTCAATACACGGATAACGAATTGATCGAATCGGGTCTTTCTCCTCAGAAATACAGGAGCCAGTCTTTCTATGAGTCAGACGGGTGTCCGGAGTGCAACCACACCGGGTATCAAGGACGGACTGCGATCGCCGAACTGCTCGAGCTCTCCGATGAGATCCGTGAGATGATCCTCGCCAGGAAACCTCTCTCAGAAGTCAAGAAGAGAGCCAAAGCTGAAGGCATGATCTTTTTAAGAGAGGTGGGGCTGGAGAAGGTCCTCATGGGAATAACCAGCCTGAAAGAGCTGAACAAGGTGACGTTTGTGGAATGAAGGTTTTTGTGTGATGGACGACAAAACAGATAAAAGGACGAAAAGAGCAGAGAAGAAAAATATCATGATCCCTTTCATGGACAAAATCAAATATTTTTTCTCTCAACAGCCCCTGCCCAATTCCGCCCTGCAGGTTTCGTCCCATTATTTCAGTGGAATACGTGTCTCTCCCAATGACCGGAAGCTGAAGCACCATTTTGTTCTTCCCCTCCCGGAGGATGTGATCACGTCGTCTTTCCATAAAACAAACATCAAAGACAGTGCCGTACTGGAAAATATAGTGCAGCAAGGTTTAGCCAAGCTCCATATGACAGATCATAAAGTCGTACTCCTGCTTCCTGAATTATCCCAGAAAACCTTTGTGTTTGCCTTTGATTCCCTGCCCATCTCTCCGAAGGAAAGGGAGCAGATCATCCTGTTCCGGATAAAAAAGCAGATTCCCGTTCTGCCGAAAGATACCCGTCTTTCCTACTCTGTGATAAAGTCGAATGCCAAGAAAAAAGTGCTTGCCACGATTGCGAGGTCCGCGGTCGTGGAGGAGTACGAAGAGGTCTTCAGCCGGCTGCGTTTGAAGGTGAGGGTCGTGGGAGTCCCCTCGCTCAACCTCTACAATCTGATCGACAGTGAGAAAGACAAAGACTTTATGCTGATCGACCTAGAGAGAGATGCATTCAGCCTTCTGGCTATCATGAATTCCGAGATATCCCTCTACCGTCAAAAGCCCATTACTACGGATTTTATGGACGAGGCATCAAGGGATCATTGGATGGATATCGTTCAAGAGGTCGAGAACACCGCACGTTTTGCCGAGGAAAAAGAAAAAAGAAAGATAAAGTGCCTCTGGGTGCGAACGGGAGTATTCGGTTCTACCGAGAGCATCCTGTCCAGCCTAGAGGAGAGGTGTCAGTGTCCTGTAAAAACCGTAGAATCATCTGTGAAATCTAAGCTGCCGCTGGAGGAGAAAAGACTGCTCACTCCACTGCTGGGGCAACTCTCATGAGAAATCACAGAAAACTGAATTTGAACCTGGCCACGAATCCCAAGCGGAACCGGAGGCTGTTTTTGCTCCTGTTTGCTCTTCTAGGGATATCCGCCTGCCTTGTTCTGGCTATAGGGGGAAAGATTTATCACGATTACAGGGACATGGCACAGGAGGCCGAAAAGGGGGTTGTCCAGATCGAGAGGCAGATCTCGGATGCCCAGAGAGAGACGAATGAGCTGAACATCAAGATCGAAGAATTCAATACGCAGTATGCCGATGAAGTCGCCCTCATCAACGGCCTTGTTTACAGTAAGACTTTTTCTTGGATGGATTTTTTTTCTGCCCTTGAAGATGCTCTGCCTGCCTCCAGTTATATTATCTCCCTGAGGCCGTTGCCTGAGGAAGGGATATCCATGGAAGTCCGGTTCAAAGTGGCATCTGCCTCTATGAACGAGCTCCTTAAATTAATAGCAAGATTAGCTGCCAAAGGATTTAAAGATATCCAGATTCTCAGTGAGTCGAAAAGCCAGGAGGGCTACTCACTATCGGAGATCTCTTTACGCTATGAACGGAATATTTGAGCTTTTAGACCGTAAAGACAGGAGAATTTTAGGAGTGCTCTGTCTGCTTTTGGTCCTCGCTCTCCTCTTCCTTTTTGTCGTGGCCCTCGGGGAGAAACGATCACATTTTGAGTCTCTCGACCGTCTCGCCTCCAAGAAAGAGAGTGCTCGAGAAACGGAAACAGCGAGGTGGGATAAGAACGCTGAGTGGCTCAAGTGGCAGAGGACTCTGGACGACATGAAGGAGTTGAAGGCGAAGTATTTCTACAAAGATGAAGAGGGGATCTCGCCGCTCATACGGGATACTCAGCAAATCCTCAATGGCGCAGGGATTCGAGTTTCTCGAAAAAGATATGATTATGCGGACCTCAAAGAAGGCCCCTATCGCGTCGTTAAGATCACTTTTGAAACAACCGGCTCTTATACGACCCTGAAAAAATTCATCCATTCCGTTGAGACCTTTCCCCGATTTCTTTTGGTTCAAAAGATCGATTTCTTGGATGTAGACCCCTTTTCTGGAGGATTAAAGGTCCAAGTGGCTTTGGTGGGTTATTATGAACAATAACAACCAGTGGCTTTATGCCTGTGTGCTCGTTGTGTGTTGTGCCTCTCTTTTATTTGGTCGAGTGCAGGAAAAGCCACAGGAAACAGAATCGCTGAAGGGCCGTGCAGAGAGCTTCATCCGGATGGACTTGCTCTCTGCAGAAAAGAAACCGATGCCTCCCCCCAAGAGGAACATTTTTACCGTAGGAAGAGCCAGTGTTGTGGAAGAGCTTAGTCCGGAGGCATTCAAAGAGAGGATGGAAGAGATAAGGAACAGCCAGAACTCTCAGTCTCAAGGAGAGAACTCGATGTCCTCCTTGAATTTAAGGTACCTCGGTTACGTGCTCTCGGGCCGGAAGATCGTGGGCCTGATCGTTTTTGAGGGCGAAGCCCTGGCCGTTGTGGAGGGGGATTTGATCACCGAAGGCTTCACAGTCGGTCGAATAAGTCCTGAGGAGATAGAGGTTCTGGGGCAAGATTCAAAGCCAGTGATGTTTTCCATAGAGGGAGAATTCCCATGAAAAAAATAACCTTTGTGTTTGTTATTGTCTCGGTTTTATGGAGTTGCACAACGATCAGTCAACACTATAAATCGGGATACGAATCCGCGATGAATAAGGATTGGGATAGGGCTATCGAGCTCTATGAAAAAGCCGTTATCGAGGACCCACAGAGTTCTGTGTACAGACTGGCGCTCTATCGAGCCAAGCTTGCGGCCAGCTATTCCCATCTCTATATCGCCAGAAACTTAGCGGCCGAAGGAAAAAAGGAAGAGGCGCTCAAGGAATATGAGGTGGCTTTCTCCTATGATGCCACCAACATGAAAATATACGAGGAGGCCAGACGGTTTGCACTGAAAGGTGCCGAGGAGAAGAAACCAAAAGAGATCATCGTTGAAAAATACATCAGCCTTGATGTGAGCAAGGAGAAGATCCAATTAAAATTTATGCAAGAGGCGAGCCTCCGCTCCATATTTCAAGCGCTGGGAAAACATGCCGGCATGAACATCCTTTTTGATGAGACGTTCAGCGATAAGCCCTTTTCCATCGACCTGTCCGATATGGATTTTGAACAGGCTGTGCAGTCCCTCTGTTTGGCGTCTAAGAATTTCTTCAGGATCATTAACCCCAAGACTCTCATCGTGGTCCCGGATCAACCCATGAACAGGGCCAAGTATGAAGTGAATGTCATCAAGACATTCTATCTCGCAAACATCAATGGCCAGGAGATCCTCGGGTCTCTGACGACGAT
>WTAW01000263.1 GCA_013139435.1 Candidatus Aminicenantota bacterium
AGTCATTATCCTGACGGAAATGAGCTCCGGATTGAGGGATCGCATTCCCGAAGAACACGATGATCCCGTCCTGGACCTGCTCCATAAGAGCTGCCCGACGGCGCATGAATTCCTCTTTGGTGTAGCCAGTTCTCTGAGCATATGTATAGGATTGAAGCAAAAGAATGGAAACAAGGAAAATAAAAAAAATCCGGAGAATTATCCTCTTATTCATTTAAGACCTCCCTCCAAAATTGCCGTGTTATTTTTTTTAAATTTAGATTATACATTAAAAATAAGCTCTGATTCTGATCAATCCGCCATTCCCCATTTTTTTTCCGTAAACCGTACCCTCCTTGCCAAGATTGAAATTCAGGTAGGCATAGACATCCACATTATCCGAAAGGGAATATATGAGCGTGGGCACAAACGCAATGCTGTTGTCTGAAAAACAATAGATGGTTTGGAGGCCGACGTTCAACAGGTCTGTGGCCGGATGCTGAGCAAAAATATATGCCTGATCGCGGCAGATAGCCTTCTGTTCGGCGGCAAGAAACCTCATCCAGTCGTTAATGTCATAGTCTTCATAATCAGATTTCCCTAGAGTATTTCGGTAATACTCCATCATGACATACGTCTGGAAATCAAAGGTATAGTCCGCGCCTACCACAAGCTCATAAAAATCACCCGACTTCTCCATCCAGTTGTAGGCATATTCCGCCCATACACCCAATCCCAAGAGCTCACCGACCGTACTCCCGCCCAACATTTTTCGCTTTTCAGATACATCAACAAAGTTCATGTTTTCGGTGTCGAACTCTGTGTAATCATGGAAAGGCCAAACCCTTTCCACAGCGATGATGTTGTAATCAAAATGGGAGATCGCCCCTTTGAGCTGGAGGAGCTTGGTGGATTTCTCCCATGTCTCTTCGGGAGCATACAGGGCCGTCAGTGTATAGGCTGGGCTCAGTGGGATATCCAGCCGAAGGGCAGTGTGCCCTGGCTGTTCATAGGTCGGGTCGAGGACATCCTTGATGTTGAACACATCTGTGGGATTCCAGACATACCCGGTCCCCAAAGAAATCTGCTGCTTTCCCAATGTCAGGTCAAAAGCCTTGAAGCTGAACTTTATGTATGCATTATCCAAAAACGTGTCGTTGGAAAAGGCGATGACATACAGCGACTGCATATCTTCCGGAATTGTGGACGTGACATCGTCAGAGAGAAAATCCAGGACATTCCACTCGGTTTTCCCCAAATAGTGGATGTAATCAAAATTGGCGGCAAAGGTGATGTTATCGGAAAGGTCAGACTTCAAATCCACCCGGAGTTTGTTTGTGAATAATTGGTAGAATTCACCTTGGAGTCCTGTCCCCATCACTTGTGACTCATAATAACCGAAAATTTCCAACTTCTCCTGTGCCGCAAGAGAAGACCAAGACAAACCCAAAACCCCCAGAATAAATACCCATTTTGCAAGAATGAAAACCCACTTTTTCATTTTTTTAGCGCCCTTTCTGTAAATATGTTGTCGTCCAAGGGGATGTTGAACTTCACTTCCAGCATTTCCAACTCTGTCTGAGTGTTGTCATTCAGGTCAAACATTACGGATTTCATGGCAGTAGGGATATCGTCGATCACACGAATATCACTCTGGACTAAACGTTTTACCCGACGTGACGGGTCTTTATCGTCATAATAATCGATGGCAATGGGCACAAAATTCTCCTTTATGACCCAGATGATCAACCGGGAATAGGACAAATCGCTCTCGGGTTTGCGTGTGAGTTCCAACTTGTAACAATCATATCCTTCGCTTTCTTCATCCTCAAGCCTCTTGGACACATAATCCTCGATGAAGGCGTCTCCGCTACCCATATCCTCGTAGGAGAAATCGCTGCCCTGCATCTTCTGTTTCTTAGCATGTGTCGCCAATTTTCTCACCCGTTGCGTGCGGGGGAAAAACATCCAGATGTCATCGGCATTGTTCAGCATCAACACCGCCTGATCTTTGACTCGCCGTGGCTCCAGATAGCGAATCATGTTTTTCTCACCTTTGTCTTTGCTCCATGATTCTTGAACGAATGTCCGTTTGCTTCCCGAGGTGGTCACGATGGTCATCTTTGCCTTCGCATAGCTCGTGTCGACATTCATGGTATCGTTGACCTTCTGGATGATATCCTCTCCTGTGAGTTCCTGACCGAAAGAGACCATAGCGAAAAGCAGGATCATTAAAATTGCTGTCAACAGTTGTTTCATGACATGATCTCCTCACTTCTCATTACGAAATAACAAGCTAAAAATAATAATGGCTAATTATGAGTTTTTCCTTTCGAGGAATCCGATTATACCTGGTAGAAAAACGACGGTTGTCAGAAAGCAGGCGCCAACACCCAGGAAGAGAGCTGCTCCCAGATGCCCAAAGCCGCGCCAGATGGAAAAAACCAGTGACCCGAAGGCCAGCATAGTCGTGAGAGAGGTGAGGAGGATCGCCTTTCCCGTGCTGGCAAACACAGTGAATACTTT
>WTAW01000208.1 GCA_013139435.1 Candidatus Aminicenantota bacterium
CTCAAGCTCTTCATTGGTGGGAATGACCAGGATTTTTACCGGACTGTTCTTTGCCTGGATCTCAGAGAGGCCAGAAACATGTTCTTTGTTCTTCTGCTCATCGAGGATGATGCCCAGCAAAGACAAATCGGCACATGCATGGGCGCGCACTAGATCAGAGTTTTCCCCAACGCCCGCTGTGAAAATGACGGCATCTACTCGTCCCAAGGCTGCGGCATACATGCCGATATACTTTTTAAGGCGATAACAGTACATATCCAGAGCTAAACGAGCCCGTTCATTTCCGGCTGCAGCCAAATCCTCGATCTCCCTCATGTCGTTAACACCACAGATGCCCTTCATTCCGCTTTCCTTGTTGAGGAGCGCATCCAATTCGTCCAGAGATTTTCCTGTCTTACGGCTTAAGTAAAAGATCACTGCCGGGTCGATATCACCCGAACGGGTCCCCATGATAAGTCCTTCAAGAGGGGTCATCCCCATGGATGTGTCAACACTTTTACCATCCCGGACAGCACAGACACTGGCTCCATTGCCCAGATGGCAAGAGATCAGGTTCAATTCCTCCAGCGGCTGTTGAAGATAGTGCGCAGCGGCCTTGGTGACATACTGATGAGAGGTTCCATGAAATCCATACCGGCGGATATGGAGAGAGTCCGCCAGCTCATAAGGTAAAGCATACCAATAAGCCTGGGGTGGGATCGTCTGATGGAAGGCTGTATCGAACACTGCAACCTGATGTATATCGGGGCGTCGCGCAAAGGTCACCTCGATCCCCAAGAGATTGGGGGGATTGTGGAGGGGTGCAAGAGGAATTTGCTCTCTGATGGTCTCGATCACTGCAGATGTGATCAATGTGGGCTTGTGAAAGGTCTCTCCCCCATGAACCACACGATGGCCGATGCCAAAGAGCTCATCGGAATCCTTCAAAGCGCCTGTCGAGGCAAAGACTCCCAAAATCTTGTCGAATCCTTGTATATGATCGGTGATATGATCTGTCTGAACCAAAGCCTCCATCTCACCGTTTTCCTGGCGCGTCCTGTGTTTCAGCCGGCTGGTCTTCTCGCCAATTTGCTCCAGTAATCCTGAGGCCAGCACTGTCCTGTCCTTCATGTTAAACAGCTGGTACTTTATGGAGGAACTCCCAGAATTTATAACGAGGACTTTCATGACTCTTTCTTCCTGGCTTGTGCCTGTATGGCCGTAATGGCCACGGTGTTGACGATATCTGTGACAGTACATCCTCGACTGAGGTCGTTAACGGGCTTGTTGAGTCCCTGGAGCACTGGGCCGATGGCCACAGCATTGGCGGAACGCTGCACTGCCTTGTATGTGTTATTCCCCGTATTCAGGTCTGGAAAGATAAAAACTGTTGCATGGCCAGCCACCTCGTTGTCGGGCATCTTGGTGGCTGCAACACTGGTATCGATGGCTGCATCATATTGCAGAGGCCCCGCTATCTTAAGATCCGGTCTTCGTTCCTTAGCGAGGTGTGTGGCCTCCCTCACCTTCTCAACATCTTCGCCTTCGCCTGATTCTCCGGTCGAATAGGACAAAATAGCGATGCGAGGTTCGATGCCGAACAAAAACGCGGTTTCTGCAGAAGCGATAGCAATGTCTGCTAGCTGTGCAGGGTCAGGATTGGGATTTACCGCACAATCCCCATAAACCAACACACGATCCGCCAGACACATGAGGAACACACTGGAGACGATCGAGAAGCCTTCTTGCGTACGGATAAACTCAAAAGCTGGCCGGACGGTGTGCTGAGTGGTGTGAACAGCACCAGAGACCATCCCATCAGCCAATCCTTTGTGGACCATCATGGTGCCAAAGTAATTGACATCGGTCATCATGTCATGAGCGATTTCTCTAGAAATCCCTTTATGCTGACGCAACTGGAAGTACGTCTCTGCAAATTCGTCAAGTCTCTTTGAACTCAATGGATTTTCAATATGGACATTTTTTAGGTCCAAACCTAACGTAGCGATCTTCTGTTGAATCTCGTTTTTTTCACCCAAAAGCGTTATTTCCACGGCATCTCGCCTCAGCAGTATTTCAGCAGCGCGCAGAATGCGTTCTTCAATCCCTTCGGGCAACACGATATGTCTGCGGTCGGATTTTGCCCGTTCGATCAACTCGTACTCAAACATGATGGGTGACACCCGGGTTGATCGGACCACTTCGATCCTATTTTCCAGTTCGGCCAGATCAACGCGAGACTCGAAAAGTCCTAATGTCAGGGCGATCTTGCGTTCGTTTTCCGCAGAGATCGTGGGATGCACAGCGCTCACATTCATGGCTGTGGTGAAAGTGTCTGTCTCTACGGTCATAATGGGAAAACACGGTGTCTTCAGGCCTTCTATCAGTTTTTGAACATGGGGTTCCGGCTCCAAACCTCCTGTTAAAATGATACCAGCTATGTTAGGTGCTTTATCCGAAAACAAGGTCATCATACAACCCAGAATCACATCAGCTCTATCTCCTGGAGTGATGATCAAAACCCCGTCCTGCATGTGTGCCAGCACATGGCGCAACTGCATGGCCGCCACCTTGTACAACCGCACTTCTCTGTTGAGTGTCCGCCCCTTGCCGATGATGAAACGCGCATCCAAAGCCCGGGCAATAGCGCGCACCGATGGAAAAGCTAGAGCAGGGTCCTCTTTTAACGTGTACACCGGTCCTAGATCGGCCGACTTTCCGCTGAACTGTTCGGCCATGGCTTCTAAGCAAGACTCCTCTATGCGATTGGCCACTGTGGCGATCACTGTACACCCCTGCTCTTGAAAGGCCTCACGGGACATCTTCACCGCTGCCACCAGATCCTCTGGTGACTTTTTATGGCCGTTGACGACAAGTAAAATGGGACAACCAAGCTGATTGGCTATATCCGCGTTAAAATCGAACTCGAAGGCAGTAGCAACCCCAGTAAAATCCGTTCCTACACAGACCACGAAGTCACACCGTTGTTCCAGCTCTTTGTACTTGTCCACCATCCGTTTGGCCAGAGTGTCATACTGACCGCTGCCGAGCAGATCACGGGCTTCCTGATGCGTGCACGCATAGAGGTCTTCATAATCAAACTTCAGTTTGTATCTCTTCCGAACAAGCTCGATGTAGTCATCGTGTTTCTTTCCTGCCCGGACGATCGGCCGGAAAATGCCGATGTTCTGGATCCGGCGGGAGAGCATCTCCATGAGTCCGAGCAGCACCACAGTTTTTCCGCTCTGCGGCTCCATTGTGGCTATATATACATTTTTTCCCATCGAAGTCTTCTCCTTATCTAACCTGAATTATTCATAAAAAATGTCGATACTTATCATAACAGACGCAATATCAGAATGTTACATTGTTTTTTCGGAATACTCATTTGGGCACTGCATTTCCTATGCGATTTTCATTTCTAATCGATATTTTTTATGAATAATTCAGGTTAAGATGCAGAATCCTTCAAAATCATATGAAACAGTGCGCTATGTGATATCTTTAACTTCCTCCTCGATGGCTTTTTGAACAAGTTGATTTAATGACGTTCCAAGTATCAATGATTTTTGGACGGCCTTTTTGTGCAATTCAGGCGTAATTCTCACATTAAAACTTCCCTTATAGGATTTATGGACAGGTTTCCCTGTCGTTTGACAAAGATTTAGATAATCTTCCACTGCCTCTCGGAACGCATTCATGAGTCCACTAACTTCACTACCCTCAAATGTCACCAAATCATCAATGCCTTCGATTTTTCCAAAAAAACATTCATCCTCCGCACTAAAATGAACGGATCCGATAAATCCATTGTATTGAATGAAATTTTTCATTTCAGAAACTCCTTTTTTCGCAACTCATTTTCAATAAAATCAAGTTGATATCTTTTAAGGATGTTTTTTGGATGAGGTTTATGCAATCGAATAATATGGTGTCTATCTTCGTGGAAAAAAGCGACTCTCGATCCTGAGGTCTTTCCGGATCTGATCTCCCTATAGCCATATCCTCTCAATAATTTTCTCATCTCATCAAAAGTGAAATTACGAGGTTTAGATAAGAACCTCCTAACCTGGATTATTCACGAGTTGAGGTTGCTGCAGCGGCGAGGCAGTGGCCCATGAAGCTGTAGTGAACTACCGCGAATGGGCTACAACGAAGCCGCTGTAGTGAGATCAGCTCGCCCGTAGGGTAAAAAATGCCGATGTATACAAAAGGGAAATGTTTTAATAAAGTAGTATAAGAATTTACAGCAATATTAGGATAACTTCCTGATATTGCTGTTATCAAAATTGGCATCGGCACTTTTTATGAACAATTCAGTCTGAATAATTTGTCTTGTTGAGTCATGACTAGAGTAGCATTTTATTTTGTTGTTTGCAACTGATTTTTAGTTGTAATATTCATTGAATGATCTCCTGTTCAAGTGGGCTGTAGTATTCACTAATAGCACAGTATAT
>WTAW01000376.1 GCA_013139435.1 Candidatus Aminicenantota bacterium
TCGGACTTGTGCGCCTCGCGTGTAAAGGGCTCTGGCGGTCTCAAGCCCCAAAAGCCCTCCACCGATCACCACAACATTCGGATGATCGGCCAGATACTCTAAAATCTTATAGGCATCATCGATGCTCCAGAGCGTAAAGATCCCCTTTTTTTCTGTTCCCTGGAAGGGGGGAACAAATGAAAAAGATCCGTTTGCAATAATAAGTCGTTCGTATCTCTCCTTGTGTCCTTGATCGAGCTCGATCTCTTGGGACGCGGGGAGGATCTTTTTGACAGGTTTAGAGAGATGGATGCAGATATTTTGGCTTGTGTACCAATCTTCGGGAAAGGCAAACAGTCGTTCAAAAGGAATCCGCTCGGCAAGAAAATCAATCAGATTCGGACGGGGATAATAATGGTATTTTTCCCTGGCAAACACATCGATTTCCACATCCTGATCGAGTTCCCTCAGAGTTTTGGAAAAGATGATGCCGGATATACCATTCCCAACGACGACAACTCGCATAAGCTTAGGTTCTCTTCGAGGGCTTAAGCCATTTTTTGAAAAAACTCTTTTCCCACACCGCACTGCGGACAAACCCAGTCATCGGGCAGATTCTCAAAAGTTGTTCCCGGTGCTATCCCATTTTCTGGGTCGCCTAGCTCCGGGTTGTAAATGAAACCGCAAGCTGTACACTCCCATTTTTCCATCGCGATTCTCCTTTCTTTATATTGTCAACTCCACTGGAAAGATCAATCTTCTTCGAGGACATGCTCCTCGTATTCTTTTTCCAGTTTCAGTTTGTGCGTTTTCTCCTGGAGAATGAGAAATTGGAACAATTTTTTCAGATCTTCATCCTCGGCGTTTCTTTCCAAATTAGAATAGAGTTCTACAGCTTCTTGTTCCTTCTTGGCTGCAAATATGAGCAGGTCCTGGAAGGTCATCTCCTCTGCTGGAGGTTCTTCCGTTAAATAATCACTGATCTTCAAATCGGGGACTTCTTTAATCTTAAAGGATGCGATCTTTTGATCCGTGATCTCTTCGAGAAGGCTTTTGTGATTCTTCTCCTCTTCCTGAAGATCGATCAAAAGCTCTCTCAGCCCGGGAGATTGTGTCTTTTCGCTCATTTTCCTATATGAAGCGATGGCTTCTTCCTCCCTGGAAATGGCAAATTTCAGAATATCTTGAAACTTAGCTGGATCCATGATCACTCCTTTCTATTCTGTCCCCGTTATGATTTCTTGCCGTAAAATTCAAACGGACCATTATTATAATGAATCAAATTTGCGCTTGCAACGACTAATTTACATCAGCAAAGAGCGCCAAAGTTATAATGACATCGCCTTGCATTTTTCAGCGGATTCGATTATTATTTTTCTCTTAAATGAAAACAAGAGCTATTCTCAGCCTTATATTAAGCTGGTTCATTCCAGGTTTGGGCCATATCTTTTTAAAAAAATACGCCAGGGGTCTGGTCTTTTTTCTCTGTATCTCCTGCATGGCCGCTCTCGGACTCTTCATAGGAGGGAAAATCTACTCCTTCCAAACGGAAAATCCTCTGACCATACTCGCCTTTTTTTCTGACCTCGGGATCGGAGCTCTCTATGTCTTGTCCAAGATCATCCCCATTGGTCTCGGAAACATAAAGGCTGTGACATTTGAATTCGGGACCGCTTACATCGCCGGTGCAGGTCTTTTGAACTATCTTGTTGCCTTGGACGCATTTGACATCGCCTCGGGGAAAAAGAAATGATACTGAAAAGCCACATACTATCGATGGTCTTGTACGCATTCTTTGTCTGTGTCGTCCTGGCCCTCATCAGAAGAGATGAGAGAAAAACTCAGATCAAATACGCTTTATCCCTGTTTGTAATCATGGTCATCGGAGCCACCATTTTCGGCTGGTTTATGTTCCTTTTTATTTAACCTCTTCCCGGTCTTTGAAAGGGAAAATCGATGTGTTATAATCTTCACCCACCCTGCTAATCTGAATGGCAAACGGCTTCGATAAACAGGAATGGACCAGAGGGCCTAAAGAGACCGAACGAGTCAAATAGTCAGATATGATTGAGCTATATCACATCTGGAAGCAATACCAAAAAGCGCAGTGGGCTCTTTCGGACATCACATTCCGAGTGGACAAAGGGGATTTCTGTTTCATTACGGGACCGAGCGGTTCCGGAAAGACCACTTTGCTCAAGATCCTGTATCGCCAGATTTTTCCCACCGAAGGACAGATCGTCATCGACAACAGAAACATCCTTAAAATCTCTGACCATAAGATCTATCAACTACGGCGACATATGGGAATCGTCTTCCAAGATTTTCGCTTGGTCTTTCATAAAAAAGTATTCGAAAACGTGGCTGTTGTCCTTCAGGTTCTGGGAATTCCAAGGAAGGAGATCAGGCGAAGAGTCTTTAATGCCCTGAGAATGGTCAATCTGCACAACAAAATGTGGGAATACCCGGCGCATCTCTCTTACGGAGAACAGCAACGAGTGGCGATCGCGCGGGCGGTTGTCAACAGCCCCAAGATCATCTTGGCGGATGAGCCGACAGGGAATCTCGATACAGAATTGGCCTTTGAAATCATGAGTTTGTTCAAGGATATCAACACAAAAGGGGCGACTGTTCTTATCTGCACCCACGATAGAGAGCTCATCCGGAACTTCGGCCAAAAAATCCTATTCCTGTATAAAGGAAAATTACTACGAAAGGAATCACTCTAATTTATCAAAAACTGAAGTACTTTCTGACAGAGACCTCAAACAACATCTGGCAGTATAGGGTGCGCAATTTTTTCTCGATCACGATCATTTGTCTGACTTTCCTTACAGTGGGAGTCTTTCTGGCACTCGCAAACAATCTCGAACATGTGGCTGAACAAATTTCCAACAACATGGCAGCCGTCTTCTTTTTGGACACGGATATCTCAGAGGAACAACTCAATGCCATAGAAGAGGAGTTGAAGCGGTCTCAGCTGGTTCTGGAAACGACATTCGTGAGTGCGGAACAGGCGGTGGACAAATTCAGAGAAAAGTTTCCCGAGCTTCAAGGGATCATCGAAAATATAAAGATCAATCCATTCCCCCCCTCTATAGAAACAACATTTAAGGAAAAGACCATCACTTTCAGAGAGGCGTCGGGACTCATCACTCAGATCAAAAACATGCCGGGTGTAGAGGATGTCCAATTCAATCAAGAATGGGTCGACCGTGTGAATTCATTCTCCCGGCTAGCCAAGGCGGTCGGTTTTTTTCTTGGGGGAATACTGGTTCTGGCATCCTTTTTCATCATCTCCAATGTGATAAAATTGAACGTCCTCGCGAGAAAGGATGAAATTGAAATTCTCCGGCTCGTGGGAGCGACAAACACATTTATCAGGGTGCCGTTCCTCCTTGAAGGGATCACTTTAGGTGTTATTGGGGGATTAGTCTCTCTCTTCCTTCTTCTCCTCTTGATCAATTCGATCCCCATATATTTGGGATCCAGGCCCGGGGTCTTGAACGAGCTGATCAATTTCCGCTATCTCACGCTCTCTCAATCTATCACGATTATTGCAGAGGGAGGCATTATCGGTTTCCTGGGAAGTCTCACCCCACTCGCACGATTCCTAAAGACATAGGACATCATGCATAAAAATTTCCTTCTGAGGATCAGATCCCGCAAAAATTATTCCATTTCCCGATTTATACCTCATGGAAAAGTTGTGAGGCGAGGTGGTGAGCCATGCGTAGAGGTTCGGGAATCCTATAATTGGAATACTCGAGCACGAGCTCTCGCGAAACCTGGAAATCAATTTTGTGGCCAGGAGAGACAAAAACAGGCTTGACTCCGGTCCGGGTGCGCAAACAGTAGCCGACTTTCTCTTGATCGCTATTTTCCAGGTTCGAGTATTCTCCCCTTTCCTCTCCAGGAGATTGGAATGGAAAAAATGAATTCTTTGCGCATCCGATTGTGCTGATATCCAAGATCACTCCCATATGGGAGGCAAGCCCCATCTTCCGGGGATGAGCGATCCCGTTGCCATCAAAAAGTGTCACATCGGGCTTTTTGTAGAGTTTTCGGAATACCTTTAAAATGGCAGGCCCCTCTCGGAAATACAGGAATCCAGGCACATAGGGGATAGGGACATCACACACTTCCTTTCCAATCTCAGCGATAACGAATTCGGGCATTTTATAGACGACGACAACCACTCCGATTTTTCGTTTCTCTTCATCATAGCTGGAGTCCACTCCAGCCACCAGTTGGACTTCGCGTTTTTCCCAGGTGAGGTCCAATCTGGCAGCCAATCGCTTTTGTGTTTCGATAGCTTTCTTGAAATCGAACAACTCTTCTCTCCTCCATATGAGTATACTTTAAAAATATAAATCTTGAAACATTCTTTGTCCTGGATTATTCACGAGTTGAGGCCAACCCACCCTATTACAAAGGACAACTCGCCTGAAAGGTAAAAAATATCGATTATTAATAAAAAGGACATTGAAAACGGAATTGTCAATGTGATTTAATAGAAGAGCACTGTAAATATTTGACATTGTTTTTGTTGAACAAAATATCGACATTTTTTATGAATAATTCAGGATAGATAGCTTAGGATGCATTTCCAAATCCGTTAAGTCATGAATACTCAATAGCGTTATTGAGTGATCAGATTGTGTGATGGAAAAAACCGTGAGAGTGTTTTTGATATCATATAATCTGATCAATCGAAACGACATCAAGACGGATTTGGAAATGCTAACGATAACCTGGCGGAAGTTGACACAATCATAAACTTGGCTTAAAATTCAAAAAATGCTACCAATCGGGCAAGATCTTAAACGAGAACGGGAACTGCGAGGGATTTCTCTTAAAGAAATTGCCGAATCCACAAAGATAAACATTCGATTCCTCAGGGCTTTAGAAGATGACCAGTTCGATGCACTCCCCGGGAAGTTCTTCACAAGAGGTATCATCCGGGGATATGCTAAATATTTGGGACTGGAAGAGGAAAG
>WTAW01000347.1 GCA_013139435.1 Candidatus Aminicenantota bacterium
CCACATCTGGTTTTACCGAAGGCAGGTGACGGAACAGATTTATGTCTTCCTGGTTAAAACACTCCCAATAGCAGCAGTGATATCCATTTTTGTGGGACTGGGTGCCATGATCCAGGGAACTTATCAGTCTTCGGCATTGATACCCAGGACGTACGTGATCAACGTCATTTTTAAAAGTACGATCATCGAGTTGTGTCCGATCATTCTGTCGCTAATCCTGGCTGGTAAACTGGGTGCGTCTTTAGCAGCGGAATTGGGAAGCATGAAAATTTCGGAACAGGTTGAGGCGTTAGAGACAATGTCTTTGGATCCGGTTGGATTTCTGATCATGCCGCGGATCCTGGCTGGGATGATCATGCTCCCGATAATCATAATTTTTGCCAATTTCCTTGCCATGTTCAGCGTTTTTTTTATTGCATCCATAGCCACCGACTGGATTTCGCCAAAGGAGTTTTTAAGCGGGCTGCAGATGAATTATAGAGCGTTTGAATTCTACTTTGGGAATTTGATCAAACCTGCTGTTAATGGATTTTTCATCGCTCTTGTCGGCAGTTATTTTGGGATGAGAACCCATGGTGGTGCTCTGGGTGTTGGAAGAGCAACCACAAATGCTGTCGTGGTCTCTGCGATTCTTATCGTGTTTTTTGATTATTATCTAGCAAGATTACTATTATGATAGAAGTCAGGGAGCTTAGCAAAAACTATAATGAGGTGCCTGTTCTCAATGGGATCGATCTGGACATCAATGACAGTGAGACTCTGGTTATCCTCGGCCCCAGCGGACAGGGAAAAACCGTTTTTATCAAGTCACTGGTCAGGCTGATCGAACCGGATTCAGGAACTATCAGGTATGATGGCATAGATGTCTTAACGCTACCGAAGCGGAAGTTTATCGCCGTCCAAAAAAAGATCGCATTTGTCTTTCAGGATAATGCCCTTTTTGATTTTCTCAATGTCAAGGAGAATCTCAGTCTGTACCTCCGGATGCATTCAAAACTCTCCGAAAAGGAGATCATTAAAGAGGTCCTGAGAGCCATAGAATTCGTCAGGCTGAATGAGGAGGTCCTGGATAAATATCCTGAAGAGTTGAGCGGGGGCATGATGAAAAGGGTTGCCATAGCTAGAGCGATGATTCAAAAGCCCTGTTATATGTTTTATGACGAGCCGACAACGGGTTTGGATGAAGCCAATGTCGAAATGGTCGTAGAGTTGATCCGTAAGTTCAAAAAAAGGGTGTGTGCTACCGCGGTGATTGTAACACATGATATTCATCTGATGCATGCCGTGTCCGACCGTGTTGTGCTTCTTAAAGAGGGCAAAATTGTGTTTGTTGGGAAAAAGGAAGAGATTTCTGAGGAATCGTTGCATAGACTCTATGATACAGGAGTGCGGGATGACCTATAAAAAAATGAGCTATATAGCGGGATTGATCGTTTTCCTGGCTGTCATTGTTTTCCTCTCGGGGATTCTGTGGCTATCCGGAAACCAGATTTTTTTCTCAAATGAGTACAAATTGCACATTTTGTTTGATGATGCTGTTGGATTGCAAGATCAAGCTCCAGTTTTTATGCGGGGGTATAAGATTGGATCAACCAAGGAAGTTGAATTTGAAGAGGAAAAAATCCGCGTGACAATTAACGTCGATAAAAGGTTTCGCATACCTGCCGATTCAGAGGTAGAGATCAATATGCTGAACTTTTTGGGCGAGAAAGGGATAATGATCCTGCCCGGCAATGCCAAAGAATATCTGGAACCGAATTCTGTGATAACCGGAGAGAACAAAGACCTTATGTCCATAGCGAAAAACATTCTCTTCACAGCTAAGGAAAAAGTCGAAGAAGGAGATCTGAATCGCGTGATCGCCAATGTCTCAGAATCCGTTGAGTCTTTCAGCAAGCTGCTCGGGAAAGTCAACACAAAGGTTGACAATCTCGATATGGCTCTTTACAACCGCCAAATTGTGGAACTCGGTCAGGCGGGGAAAGGATTAAAGGAATTTCTTGAGGTGGCTCAGGGAGAGACACAGAATTTTTCAGCAGAGAGCCGTGTGAGTCTGGATAAGTTCAATCAAACCTTGGACCAGGTCAATGACACCTTGGAGCAATTGGCAGCGCTGTCCTCAGAGCTCGGCGCAATCGCCCGCGATATCAACATGGGTCGCGGAACAGCGGGTGAGCTTCTTCAAAACAAGGCCTATATTGAAAGCTTGAACGAAACCATCAAACAGTTAACTGCTTTTCTTGAGGATATCAGGGAAAATCCCAAAAAATATGTGAAGTTTTCGATTTTCTAGGCTAATGACGCATTAAGCCCTTATTCACAATCTTTGCGGAATAGATGAGTAGGAAACAAAAGGCTTACCTGATCGTGTTTGTCTTGAGCCTGGTCATTTTTGCCTCATGCTTCAGATTCTACGGCCTGACTTTTCAGAGTATGTGGTTGGATGAGCTCCTCTCTATCAATCATTCGGTACCGAGCGGGGGGATTGCAGAGCCCATCCGTTACGCAATCTCCAAGGATGAATCCCCACCTCTGTTCAATATGTTGCTCTGGATTTGGCGGCTGGCCTTTGGCACGGGTGAATACCCCGCGCGAGCATTGCCGGCCCTTTTTGGAATCCTTGGTGTATTGAGCATGTTTTTCCTGGGGCAGGAGTTGTTTTCTGCAAAAGTAGGGATTTATGCATCTCTTTTAACGGCAGTCCTTCCCTTCCACATCTACTATTCCCAAGAGGTGAGACCTTATTCGCTCCTCTTTCTTTTGAGTGTCCTTTCCTATTATTCGCTTCTCAAGTTCAAGAAACGGAAAAACATAAAATGGGGATTGCTCTATGTGTTGCCCACATCGTGTATGCTGTACACACACTATTTTGGGTTTTTGGTCCTTTTTGCGCAGTTGGTGTATCTTGCTGTGGTTTTTCTATATGACCGAGATGGAGACAAAAAGAGTTTTTTAAAGTCCTTTATTCCCCTAGGCGTCCTGATGGCCCTTATTTATCTTCCGTGGATCGAACGCGTCCGTCGATTGTCGAAAGTTAAAGAATTTTGGGTTGATATTTCTCCCCCTGATTTTTTCGTCTCCTACTTCAAAAGCTATTTTGGTGGTGAGCTTTATGTGGTTTTTATCTGTTTGGTTCTTATGGGGGTGTATGCGTTTTATAGAAGTGAGAAGGGGGAAGTTGCAGGTCATAAAGTGTTGTTGTTTTCCTCTGTTTTTTTGGTGTTTTTAGTGCCTTATTTCCGCTCCTTCACGCATGCCCCGCTTCTCACGCCGAGGAATACGATCGTAGCCCTGCCTGCCATTGTTTTGATGGTGAGCAAAGGTTTGGACCGATTCAGGAGTGAGAAATTTCGAAGTCTGCTTCTCGGAACCATTCTGCTGATGCTTCTTGTAAATATCTTTTTGACCAACGGGAATTATTACAAAATGGTCACAAAAGAACAGTGGAGAGAGGCTGCCAAGTATGTTCTTGTCAAAGATCCTGAAGGGAAATACCCCGTCTTTGTTGAAGGCAAGATGAGATATTATTTTTATGATGTATTCAAGAGTGGGCGAAGGCTGTGGCCCGAAATAAAAACAACATATCGTGCTGAAAGAGCGAGTGAATTCATCTCAGAGAAAAAGTTTGAAGGATTTTGGGTGATCGAGGCGCATCGTCGAATGGATAAAGAGGCCCAACAATACCTCAACGATCAGTATTCGCTTAAAGTTAGAAAGTCACTTAAGGGAGCTAGGGTGACATTCTATGTCCCAAAGGAACCACAAGATTAAACTTGAGTCTTGTTACTGATTTTTATCTTTCTTTTTTGTGACGGGAGGCTCTTCGAACTTGAAATCCCGGCCCATGATGTATTTCTCGAGCCACTGGAATTCTTTGTTCATCTTATAGAGCCTGTGCCGGAGCTCTCTCGGGCCGTGCCCCGCGCGGGGAAAGATCACCAATTCCGTAGGAACACCATTGGCCATCAAGCCCCGGTACATTTCGTATCCTTGAGGGAGGGGAACCCGCCGGTCGTTTTCTCCGTACATAATCAATGTTGGAGTTTTGGCCTGATGGACGTAAAAAATGGGGGAGTGCTCCCGGTAGGTTTTTAAAGGAGAATCGGCATGCCACGGGTCTCCCAGGAACCAAGGTGTCCGGTAAATACGCACATCACTCTGCGCATACATGGAGATCCAGTTAGACGCTCCCGCTCCAGATGAGGCGGCCTTGAATATATCCGTCTGAGTGATCAACCAGTTTGTCATGTGCCCGCCAGCACTCCATCCCAGAGTTCCCAACCGATCAGAGTCTGCTAATCCGATTTTGATGCAGTGTTCGACACCAGTAATCACATCGTCATCGGCGTGCAGAAAATAGTGGCCCACCATATCTCGGAGGACATCATTGCCATAACCCGTGCTTCCCCTGTAATTGGGTTTGAGGATCGCATATCCTCGTCCGGCCCGAGCATGCGCATAGCTGTCGAACCTGAGCTTGTCCGAACTCTGAGGCCCTCCATGAGTGTGAGCCAGTAAAGGATAGCGCTTGCCCTTTTCATAGTCCACAGGATAGAAAAGAACTCCTTCTACGACCTGTCCATCGGTGCCCTTCCACTGGATGGCCTCAACCTTGGCCATCTTATAGTTTTCGAGCTCGGGATAGGGATCGTATATCATACGAGGATTGAAATCATCCATGTCGGCGATCCAGAAGGTTGTGGGATTATAGGGAGTATTGAGCGAATAGGCGACTGAGTTGATCTTGGGGATATAGTCAAACCCGGAGATGGTGTGTTTCCCATTCGTAAGCTGTTTGACTTTTTTACTGGTTAGATCCAGTGCAAAGATTTCAACATGCACACCCATGTTAGCACCAAAATAGATCGTCTCTCCATCAGCAGACCAGAAAGCATCGGAGATCTCGTACTTGAAATCTGGCAGCAAAAGCTTGGGTGTTCCACCAGAAGCAGGGACTAAAAAGAGAGCATCTTGAAAATAGTGTTCGAATCTTTCATTGGTATCAGCGACAAACAAGATCTGGGTGCTATCCGGAGACAGTGAGAATCTGCCTTCCCAAATGTTGTTATCTGTGATCTTTTTTTTGCTCCCGTCTTCGAGATTCAAGAGCCATATTTCGGCATTGAGGACATCGTCGTAATTAGGGCTGGGTGCTGCGCTGAACAGGATCTTAGTTCCGTCTCTTGAAACTTGGAATCCTCTCAGCGTGAAATCGCCATCCGTCAGTTTTTTTTCTGTTTTAGTCTGGATATCGATTGTCCAAATGTGAGTGTTTTTTTCGTTCCTCTCGAAAATAAATGCGTCATCTTTGTCCTCTTTCTTTTGTTCTTCCTCCTCGCTCAAGGGATCTCTGGCCGTAAAATAGATCTTTTTGCCACAAGGGGACCATGTGTGTGAGAGAACGCCGCCCTTATGAGCGGAAAATTCTATGGCCTCGCCACCGCGGTTATTAAGAAAGAATATCTGGCGTTCATCATTGCGTTTGGTGATGAAAGAGACCATCTTTCCATCGGGAGACCACGTGCCGCCACTTTCCCCATCTTTGCCGTTGGTCATCTGAACAAGCCCTTCCCCGTCTGTGTTGAGGCGCCAAATGTGAGAGACGGTTCCGTTCTTTTCCCAATCTGCGTTGGTGATCGTAAAAAAGATCTGTTTCCCATCGGGAGAGAGACTGGGACCTGACACCCGTTTGAGGTTGATGGTGTCGAGAAAAGTCATCGGCTTTTTTTCCTGAGAGAACAAAGCTACGCTCAGAAAAATCGCCAAGACTGCTGGTGCGAATAAGATCTTTTTTGTTATAGATATCATGCAGGCCTCCTTTTATCGGGTAAAAAAATGCCGTGTTTAAGCCGATAATAATACTCCAATCTTTATGCAAAGTCTATTTAACCTGGATTACTCACGAGTTGGGAGGGGGAACGGGTTGAGTACCACAGCTGCGTGGCAGTAGCCCATCAGAAGAACTTTTTGATAGTGGTGTTCGTATACACTAATGAACACTATAAAACCTGGCAAGCGTATCATCTATTCGTTTGACTAGAAATGAGAGGATTGCGATGAAAATATTACTCTGGCTTATACTCTTCGTGCTCTGCTGGCCTTTAGCTCTTTTTGCTCTGATCCTTTATCCGATCATCTGGCTTTTGCTCATCCCTTTCCGGCTTGTCGGTATCACCGTCAGTGCGGTTCTTGACTTTTTTAAGGCTATTATCACTCTTCCTGCCAGACTTTT
>WTAW01000124.1 GCA_013139435.1 Candidatus Aminicenantota bacterium
TACAGTGAAGAAAAGAAGACATTGGGAAAAAATGAGAACTATCCTTTAGAAGATCTGACATCTGAGATGGAGGCCCACGATTTTGGGATCCCAACCGCAGATAATGAGTTTGTACGTTTGGCGGATGTGATCATAGCCTGGAACATCTTCCAGAATTTTTATCCCTATTTTGATGTGGTCGATGTGGATTGGGATCTAGAACTGACAAGCACACTGAAAATGGCTCTCAACGACACAAACGAAGAAGATTTCTTTTACACCCTCAGCCGTCTGGTGGCAAAGCTCCAGGATGGACATGGCAATGTCTATCACAGAGTATTCATGGAACAGGCCGGGCTTCCCATGAAGGTTGATTGGGTGGAAGATCAAGTCGTTGTAACGGCTTCGGAAGACCCAAACCGCTTCCAGCGGGGGGACATTATTCTCAACATCGATGGCAAACAAGCTGAACAAGCCCTGTTAGATGCAGAGGAGTTCATCTCCGGCTCTCCGCAATGGAAGAGATACAAATCTTTGATCCGCTTCGGGTATGGCGAGAAGGGAACCTTGGCAAAACTTGAAGTTCTGAGAGGTGATGAAACCTTTGAGGTCGAGATTGAGCGCAGTTTTAAGAAAATGCTGGCTGAACCGACTAGGCCCAGGATCCAAGCCCTGGAAAACAACATCTACTATGTCAATCTCGATCAAGCACTTTGGAATGAGATCACTGAGAAGATCGATGACCTGGCAAATGCTCGCGGTATTATATTCGACCTCCGGGGTTATCCGAAAGGCAATCATGAGATCATTTGCCATCTTTTGGCTGAAAAAGACACCTCCAATGCCTGGATGCAGATCCCCCAGATCATTTACCCAGACCAGGAGAACATTGTGGGGTATCAAAAGATGGGTTGGAATCTTGTGGCAAAAAAGCCACACATCAAAGGAAAGATCGTCTTCATCACGGATGGACGGGCCATAAGTTATGCCGAGTCGTTCTTGAGTTTCATCGAACACTACAATCTCGGAGAGACCGTGGGACAGCCCACTGCTGGAACGAATGGCAACATCAATCCTTTTGTCCTCCCCGGGGACTTTCGGATCACGTGGACCGGCATGAAAGTGCTCAAACACGACGGATCACAACACCATCTGATCGGCATTCAACCCACTGTGCCGGCAAAACGAACGATCCAAGGCATTATTGAGGGGCGGGATGAGCTTTTTGAAAAAGCCTTAAAGATCATTGGCTGAACGACCAAAGATCGATATGGAGCTTTCACTATGACGGAGAGCCAACTGAATTCAAAGACGCAAAGATTGCTTTCGCTCGATGCCTTGCGTGGTCTTGTGATGGTCCTGATGGCTGTGGATCACGCCAACTATTTTGTGGCCCGTATGCATCCCAATGGCGAGTTCTGGGGAATCCCGCTTCCTCAGTACAACAGCGTATTAGCTTTCCTAACTCGGTTCGTGACCCAACCCTGTGCGCCTGGTTTTTTCTTTCTGATGGGCATTGGCATGGTTCTTTTTGCAAAGTCCCGGCGAAAACAAATGTGGTCCGAAAGCCATATTTCACGCCACTTCATTATCCGCGGTTTTCTTCTCGTTCTCCTCCAGTTTTTTGTGATAAACTCGGCATGGCTGCTAGGCCCCTCGACTGAGTTCCATCCCCCCGGAGGAGGAGGACAGGTCTGGTTTCATTTCGGTGTGCTGTATGCCTTGGGTATAACTATGATTCTTGGTGCCTTTCTCATCCGTTTAAAACCCGCTCTAATTTTTGGGATAAGCGTGGCAACAATCCTCTTAACGCAATGGCTCATCCCCGATCCGAGTCAAGCCGAACGACTTTTCTCTCCCTTGCTCCGCATGATCCTCATCCCCGGCCAAACGGGCCCCATGAAAGTTCTTTACTCATTTTTGCCCTGGTTAGGCTGCGTGGGTTTCGGCTTTATTTTTGGAAACTGGCTAGTGCTTGATGAGCGACGGGCATTCCGAAAAGCATTGATCTTGGGGGTCGTGTCAATCATCCTGTTCGTTGTGGTGCGTGTTGCTGGAGGATTCGGAAACATCCACCCGCCGGAGAGCTTGGGTTGGATGGATCTCCTCCACGTGACAAAGTATCCGCCCTCTCTCGCTTTCCTCCTTCTCACACTTGGGATCGTTCTAGTGTGTCTTTTCCTTTTTTCACGTCTGGACAAAGGCCTTAAGATTTGGGGTAAGCCTCTGTTGGTTTTTGGTAGATCCGCTCTGATCTTCTATATCCTCCATCTCTATCTATTCGGGATTATCGGCCTCTTCTTCACCCCGCAAGGCACAGGAATTCCTCTTATGTATATTTTTTGGTTGTGCGGCCTTGTGCTCCTTTATCCTCTATGCCTTTGGTATGGCAAATTCAAGAGCCAAAAAGCCCAAGAATCCCTCTGGCGATTCTTTTGATCTTCACAAACGTTTTGCCCCTGATTCCTGCATTTCATCCCATTCCTCTTCAATGGAATATTTGTGTTTCTGAGTCGTCTTTTACTATTGGAGAAAAGAATTGTCTTCTGAGATGTTATGTTTGTTATGATGAAGAAAAAGAATTATTCACTGCCTCATCTTTAGAGAAATCATGACAGACATCAAAAGAACTGAACAAGAAAAAGTTTTCGAAGAACTGATGTCATATAAAGAGATCGTCTTCCAAATTTGCCTTGGCTTTTCTAAAAATCCATGGGATGCAGAGGACCTAACGCAAGATGTTTATCTCAAAGCATTCAGAAATATCCACTCCTTGAATGATCCGAGTTTTTCAAAAGAATGGCTTTTCAAAATAGCCAGAAATACCTGTTTTGATTTTGGATCCGTTTATTGTCGCTCAATTGAATGAATTTATTGATGATGTGACAGGGATAGAGGCGACATTGCAGCCTCGGGAGAAAAGAGGGATAGGGGCTGTTGCCGGAGCCATAGCAGAGGAAGTATTGAATCTTCATATTCATTTAGATGGTAGTAAGGGCAGAGACGAATTGATCAAAAAATATCAGTTTTGGCTCAAGCAAAAGAAATCTGAGGAGAAAAAATAGCCCGACCGGATATTTACTCTATTTTGTTTGATTCTAACCCCAACTCTCTGATGATGTGTTCGGCACCAGAAAATTTATCTGTGACAAAAAGCACATACCGGATGTCGACGCTGATCGTCCTCTGTAGCTCCGGGACCTCATAATAGTCGGCTGTCACGCTCTCGTATGTCATGTCAAAGATGATGCCGATCTGTTCGCCTTTGGCGTTAAGGGTCGGGGATCCTGAATTGCCTCCGGTCACACTTGTCGTGT
>WTAW01000370.1 GCA_013139435.1 Candidatus Aminicenantota bacterium
AAACTCGAGACAAACAATACGGTACATACATCGGTGTAAAATATGGCGAGCCTTTTCTGGTTCGGGAAGCCATAAAAATCAATGATCCTGTTGATTTTTTCGACGCGGAATATCTGGAGACGATTCCATGAGGATCCACGGTTTTGTAAATATTTCAGGTTAAGCATTACCCATGAAAGTCGGAATAGTATGTTACCCGACACACGGCGGCAGCGGTGTCGTGGCTTCGGAATTAGCGATCGGCCTTGCCAAAAAAGGGCACGAAATCCACATTGTGAGCTATGCTCCCCCCTTTCGCTTGCGTTCTTTTCATCAGAATATCTTTTTCCATGAGGTAGGAATTGCGAGCTATCCGCTCTTTAAATATCCGCCGTATGCTCTTGGACTTGCAACAAAATTAGTGGAACTGGTCGAGACCTATGATCTTGAGCTTATTCATGCCCATTATGCTGTCCCCCACGCCGCCAGTGCCTATTTAGCAAAACAGATTTTGAATTCGCAGGTGATAAAAGTCATAACCACACTGCATGGAACGGATATAACACTGGTCGGGGCCGATCAATCATTTCACCGGGTCATAAAATTCACTATCGAGAAATCCGACGGTGTCACTGCAGTTTCTAACTATTTAAAACAACGTACCATCCGAGAATTCGACATTCAGCGTGATATAAGGGTAATCTACAATTTTATCGACCCCATTCGATCGGCACAACGTCACAGCCAGTGTGATAGAGAATCTTATGCGCCTCATGGAGAAAAGATCCTTATGCACGCCTCCAATTTCCGTCCGGTTAAAAGAGTGGGAGACGTTGTCCGTATTTTCGCACAGATTCATGCCAAAATCCCGGCAAAACTCATATTGATCGGTGACGGACCGGAGCGCCTGTTCATCAAGCAATTGGTCAAAGATTTGAAACTCAGTGCCGATGTAAATTTTCTGGGGGAACAGGATCATTTAGAGCCTTTGTTCCTTTGCGCCGATCTTTTTCTTTTGCCCAGCGAACAGGAGAGTTTTGGATTGACGGCGCTCGAGGCCATGAACTGCGGTGTTCCGGTGATCGCTACGGAAACCGGGGGTCTACCGGAAGTCATCACACACGGCGAGACTGGATATCTCTATCCTGTGGGTGAAATAGAAAAAATGGCAGAAAAATCCATCGAACTTTTGTGCAATCCAGAAAAACATGAGTTATTCAAACAGCAAGCAAGGAGACGAGCCGCACAGTCTTTCAATGCAGATCAAATCATTCCTCAATACGAAGCCTTTTATGAGGAAATATTAAGGACTAAGCAGAAAACACCATAAATTTTCGACCTTAAGACCAACAAAAGTGTAAACCATGAGCAATGTTGACTGGATTTTGATGAGTTCTTTTCTCGTATTGATCGCCGTCTATGGCGTCTGGAAGACCAGGGGGAAAAAAGACATCAATGGTTTTATTCTTGCGAATAGATCGACTCCCTGGTATACAATCACGTTTTCTATCATGGCGACACAGGCCAGCGCCATTACCTTTCTTTCCACGCCGGGACAGGCCTATGTGGACGGGATGCGTTTTATACAATTCTATTTAGGCCTTCCCATCGCCATGGTCATCATCTCCATCGCAGTTGTCCCTCATTTCCACAGATTAAAAGTCTACACGGCCTATGAATTCTTGGAGAAGCGTTTTGATCTGAAAAACCGCATGTTAGGAAGCATCATCTTTCTCATACATCGAGGCTTAGCTTGCGGATTCACTATCTTTGCCCCATCCTTGATCATTTCAGTGCTTCTCGGATGGGATATACGTTTCACAATTTTTATGATCGGAGGCCTTGTCATTGTCTATACCGCCACAGGCGGTACCGATGCCGTCCATAAAACCCATCTCTTGCAGATGGGAATCATAACCGTGGGGATGGGGATAGCCTTTTTTATGATTTTTCGCTTATTACCGTCCGACATTTCCTTCCTGGATGCCGTCCATGTGGCAGGTAAAACAGGGAAATTAAACGTCATAAACTTCGCTTTTGACTGGAAGGACCGTTACAACATATGGTCTGGCCTGATAGGAGGAATGTTCCTGGCCCTTTCTTACTTCGGAACGGATCAATCGCAGGTGCAGCGTTATCTTTCCGGACGTTCGATAGCACAAAGTCGTTTCGGGCTGCTGGCGAATGGCGTTCTTAAAGTTCCCATGCAGTTCGCCATTCTTTTCACCGGAGCCATGATTTTTGTTTTTTACCAGTTCGTGACACCCCCTATATTTTTCAATTCGGTCGAAACCGCCAATATCAATAACAGCGCCTACTCCCAAGCTTATCAGGAACTTGAAACCAAACATGAGCGCGTCCATAAAGAGAAACAAACTCATATTCGAGATATGCTGTCCGCCATCGAGAGTCATGCGGATTCGGATTTAGAGCAATCCATCCAGAGGCTGCAGAAATCGCAAGCTTCGGAGTCTGAGATCAGAGAAGAAGCCACTACACTCATTAAAAAAGCCAATCCAAATGCAGACACCAACGATACCAACTATATCTTTTTAAGTTTTGTCATAAACTTCCTACCGGTGGGAGTGGTCGGACTGATACTCGCATGTATTCTCTCGGCTTCGATGTCCTCCACTGCTGCTGAATTGAATGCCCTGGCCTCAGTCACTGTTGTAGATATTTACAAGCGTATCTTCAAAAAAAACGCCCCGGATCGGCATTATCTCATCGCATCTAAATTAGCTACGGTTTTCTGGGGGATCTATGCCATTAATTCTGCGCTGTTTGCCAACCGGCTAGGGTCACTAGGGGCACTCATCGAAGCTGTGAATATTCTGGGTTCTTTTTTTTATGGGACGCTTCTAGGAATTTTCTTAATAGCCTTCTTTTTCAAGAGTATCGGCGGAAACGCCACCTTTGTAGCAGCCATCATCGCAGAGCTGGTCGTATTAGCCTGCTTTTTCTTCACTGAGATTCCCTACCTGTGGTATAACTTGATCGGCTGTGTGGTGCTCATCATCCTGGCTCACTTGATGAACCCTCTGTTTGTAGCGACAAACAATAATAGAAATTAACGCGAGGAGAACTGGATTTTGAATCCAGCGTCTAGTTTTTTTACTTAACTTTTCTTGCGCTCGAGGTACTTGTCCTCTCGCGTGTCGATCCTGACAATGTCCCCTTCTTTTATGAACTGGGGAACGCTTGTGGTGATCCCTGTTTCTAAAGTGGCGGGTTTATTGCTGGCTGATTGGGTGGCTCCTTTGAGGTAGGGTTCGGTCTTGATAACTTCAAGCTCGATCGTCATCGGTGGATTAACGCCCACTGGTTTTTTATCCAACATCTCAATGGAAAAGATCACATTGGGAATCAGATAATTGACAGCACCTCCAATGACATCGGATGCGAGCGTGAGTTGTTCATAATTTTCCAGGTTCATGAACACGTATTCCTCACCTTCGGCATAGAGGTATTCCATGTCTATGGTTTCCAGGTAAACCTGTTCGACTTTATCCTTGGACCGAAACCGGTAGTCATGAAGAGATTGATCGCTGAGTTTACGGAGCTTGGTCTGCATCAGTGCCTGACCTTTTCCCGGTGTGACATGTGTGGTCTCGAGGACTTTGTAGATTGCATTTTCGATCCTGATGATCATGCCTTTTCTTATCTGTATTGCGCTTATCATTGTGCCTCCACTCTTCGATTCTCTCTGGCCTATCCAGTCAAGTTCATTTTGCCTCTCAGATCACCGTTACAAGGTCGGAGAGGCTCAATGACCCTAAAACCAGAACGACCGATTATACTTGAATACGAGCTCCTTCGTCTATGCGGATGATGGTGACTTTTGTGTCGAGTTTTTTAAGAGATTCAGCCACCCGGTCGGCTCCATGAGGTGTGTAAGCGAACATACACCCTCCTTCACCAGATCCGTTGATCTTTGCTCCCAACGCACCCTCTTTGAGGGCCGTTTCGATCATCTTATCAAGCTTTGATGCAGATACTTGAAGGTAGTCTCTGAGGACTTCGTGTTGAGACGTCAGGAGTTGTCCGAATTTTTGGTGATCGAACCTGTCGGATTGGAAGAGCGATTCTCCTTCGGCTGTGATGTCCCTCGTCAAAAGGGTTCCCTTCAATAGTCGTCCTACATCCGGAGGCAGCTTCTCGATTAGATCCCTTTCGTGATCGCCGATCTTATTCTGCAGGTGGAAGTTTTTGATCTGTGATCGAATCTCGGTCACCCCGCGTAAGACATGGTTTTTGATAAAACCCAGAGTGCCTGTTGTGTCCTTCCGGATGAGAGAATCGGCAAGGACAAACTCTTTGAGAGGGTTTTTAAACCGTGTCACTTTCAGTGGATCCTCAAAGTGAATATCCACAATCCCTCCCAATGAAGACGCATAATGGTCCATTTTTCCGCCTGGCTCCTGAAATTCTGCAACCTCTGCCTGAAAAGCCAATTCTGCAACGGTTTCTGGGGATTTTGCCTCGGGTCGTTCTGCAGCCTCCAGCAGGAACTTTATCCATGCAACGACGAGGGCAGAAGAACTCGATGTTCCTGAATTTATGGGTATGGTACCCTGGACTGTGCAATCCCAACCAGAGGTAAGAGGCATCTTTTTTCTGCGAAGAACATTGACCACGCTTCTTAAGTAATCTCTCTCTTTTCTGTAGGTTAAATCTTCTGTGAGAGAGAACTTCTCTATGTCTTGGATGTCTGGCAGCTGGATCACAAAATTGGGGTCGTCCCTTTTCCTGCCCGTGATATTTATGCGCAAGTTGATGGCTGCAGCGATCACAGGAAGCCCAAAATAGTCTTGGTGTTCACCAAAAAGACAGATCCTGCCCGG